>JAUIEL010000721.1 GCA_030428825.1 bacterium | reverse complement strand
GGTTCAGCGGGATCAGGAACGGGCCGGAGAAGAAGCCGGGCGTCGTCCCGCTCGCGCTGCCGAGGACGATGTAGTTGTCGTTCGCGTGGGGGACGCCGGCGTTCAGGAAGAAGCTCTGCGTGCCGCCGACCGACGTCGAGATCGTCGGCGGGAGCGCGGTGAACGTGCCGAGCCGGAGCGAGACGAGCGCGCGGGTGCCGTCCGAGAGGTTCGTCCGGTACGCGGTGGTGCCGTCGTCCGACCACGAGAGCGGACGGCCCTCGCCGTTGTTGAACTGGAAGTTCCCGCTGACGCTGAAGCTCTTGAAGACGCCCGGCGCGACCTCGACCGTGTCGCCGGTCAGGATCGCCGACTGCAGGCCGAACGTCTCGTCCCAGAACCACTGCGACGAGCCGGCGTTCGTTCCGCCCTGGATCGAGTTGACGAACTGGATCTGGTGGGCGTTGTTCATCTTCACCGAGGTGCCGAACAGCGACCCGAACGCCCCGCCGCCGGTCCCCGGCGCCGGGTCCCCCTCGCGCGCGACGATCGTGAGGTTCCCCGGCGTGCCGGCGACGATGGCGGAGTCGTTGGTCGAGTCGACCCCCGTCCCGGAGAGGGAGGCCTGGAAGCAGACGAAGCCGTCGGAGGCGAGGTTCTGCGACGAGTTGCTGAAGACGGACATGACCACGCCCGGGAGGCCCGGCGCGGGGTCGTTGTGGCGCGCGACGACCGTGTGGCCGGCGGTCGACAGGAGGAAGATCGCCCGGTCGTCGACGCCGGCGGTGACCGCGCCGTCGAGGTCGAGGCTCGCCATGAACCGGCCGGACGCGTCGAAGGTCGCCGCGCCGGTGTTGATCGACCAGAAGTCGGAGCCGACCCGGTTGAACGTCGTCCCCGGGATCGGCGTCGCGTCGCCCTCGCGGACGATCTCCTGGTTGCCGGCGCCCGGCGTGTGGAGCCAGAGCGCGCGGTCGGTCGTCCCGGCGACCGGCACGGTCCCGCTGCCGACCACGTACGACACGTCGTAGGCGATCTGGCCGGACGAGTTCATCTGACCGACGAACCCCGGCGAGACGTCGGCGAGCACCTCTCCGCCCGGCGCGACGTCCCCCTTGCGGACGACGAGCGTCAGGTTGCCGGGCGTCCCCGTGATCCAGGCCTCGTCGTTCGTCGAGTCGACGCCGGTCCCCGACAGGTCGGTCTTGAACATCGCGAGCCCGAGCGCGTTCACGCAGGTGAGCTGCTGGCTCGGCGACGAGAAGCTCGAGTCGATCACCACTCCGGCGAGGCCGGGCGCCGGGTCGCCGCGCTGGACGAGCAGCCCGAGGTTCCCCGGGGTCCCGACGAAGATCGCGGAGTCCTGGCCGCTCCCGGGCCCGGCGAGCGCCGACCCGAACATCATGATCCCGTTCGCGCTGATCCGCGGCGAGCTGCTGATCGAGCTCGAGCCGAGCGGGCCGACGGTGGCGCCGGGGATGAGGCCGGACGGCTCGGGGTCGCCCGCGCGGATCACGAGCTGCAGGTCGTCGCGCGACGCGCCGTAGAAGTACGCCCGGTCCGTCGCCGGCGTGGCGGTCCCGCCGGTGAACCGGGCCCGGAAGAACGCGCGTCCCGTGTCGTCGACCGCGGCGCTGTCGATCGACCCGCTCCCGCCGAACACCTCCCCGCCGGTCAGGCCGGGGACGGCGTCGCCGTCGGTCGCGATGAGGTTCGCCTGGAACGTGAGGAGGCTCTCGTTCTGCGCCGCGGCCGGGGCGGCGGCGAGGGTCGCGAGGGCGAGGACGGGGCCGAGTCGGGGACGGACGGCGTCGAGCATGGGTTCTCTCTTCCGGCGGGGGTGGGGGGCGAGGCGTTCCCCCGAGATCTGACGTTCGGCGCCGATCCGGGGCCGGATTCTCAGGAATTCCCGCCCGCGACCGCCTCCGCGGCGGCCAACTCGCGGTAGACGCGGAGGTTCCCCTCGACCATCGCGTCGACGGTGAACCGCTCGGCGACCACCCGCCGTCCGCCCTCGCCCAGCCGGGCCGCGAGGTCCGGGTCCTCGAGGACGCGCACCACCGCCTCCGCCAGCGCCGCCGGATCGTTCGGGGGGACGAGGAGCCCGCTCTCCCCGTCGATCACGGCCTCGGGGATCCCGCCGACCGCGGACGCGACGACGGGTCGGCCGAGCGCGAGCGCGTCGAGGTTCGTCGTGTTCAGCCCCTCCATGACCGACGGGGTCGCGAGGACTTCGAACAGGCGGAGGAACGCCGGGGCGTCCGGCCGGAACCCCGGGAAGACGATCGTCCCGTCGGCGGCGAGCGCCCCGGCGCGCGAGCGGAGCTCGTCCCTCAGCTCGCCGTCGCCGACGACGAAGATCCGGAGCCGCGGCACGCGCTCGCGGAGGAGCGGCGCGGCGTCGACCAACGTCTCGAACCCCTTGTGCCACGCGAAGTGTCCGAGCGCGCCGACGACCCTCGTCCCTTCGTCCAGCCCGAACTCCTCCCGCAGCGGCGCCGGATCGAACCCCTGGAGCCGCGAGGGGTCGATGCCGCTCGGGACGATCCGCACGCGGTCCGGGTCGGCGCCGCCGCGGACCAGGACGTCCCGCACCGCGCGGGAGATCGCGACGTAGCGCGCGACCCCGTGCCGGTACTTGAACCGATTGAGCGGGCCGCGGCGGAGCTCGAAGTCGACCCGGCGCGAGACGACGCACGGCACGCCGGCGACCGCGGCGGCGGCGGCGGCGAGGGTGTGGGCGTGCGACGTGTGGGCGTGGACGAGGTCGAATCCGCCCCGCTTCAGGATCCTCGCGAGGCGGGACATCGCGAGCGGGTCGACCTCGCCGCGCATCCGGACCTCGTGCGCGACGAGGCCGGCCTCGCGCGCGCGCGCGACGTACGGCGAACCGGGAGGCCCTGCGACCTCCGTGCCGTGACCGCGCGCGGCGAGCCCGGCGGCGAGGTAGATCGCCTGCTGCTCGCCTCCACGCCACGTCCGCTCGGTGTCGACGTGCAACGTTCGGATCGACTCCACCATGCGTGAAGATGGTAGCGACCCGGCGGCGGATCCGACCGCGCCGTCGAGGGGGCGGCTGCCGCGCCGCCGAACGGGGCCCGGCGCCGAGTCCGGCGGCCGCGATCCGTCCCGATCCTGCGCGCGAACTTCCGAGGCGGGACCCTAGGATCGTCTGGATGAGCGAGGCGGCGGTGCGCCCTCCGGGCGACGAGGCGGACGAGCGGGTCGAGGTGGACGAGCCGGAGGCGTTCGCGGGGCGTGCTCCGCGCGACGTCCTGGTCGATCCGCGCGCGTTCGGCGCCGAGGTCCTGAAGGAGAACCCGCGGCGCACGGTCCATCTCCTCCGCCTCGGGACGTCCGAGCTGGTCGTGAAGCATTACCGCGAGCGCGGCGTCGGCGACGCCGTGAAGGGCGCGTGCGGCCGGTCGCGGGCCCGGACC
>JAUIEL010000720.1 GCA_030428825.1 bacterium | reverse complement strand
GGGGGTACGGGGGAGAGCGGAGAGGACCGATGGATGGCGCTGACGCGGAGAGCCACGTCGGTGTCAGTCCTCCGCGCCAGCGCCCTCTCCCCTGCTCTCTCCTGCTCTCTCCTGCTCTCCCCTGCTCTCTCCCAGTCCTTCCTCCACCCTTCGTGCCAGCTCCGTCGCGCTCTCTCCGCTCCCCGTCGCCCCGTCCCCCGCGAACGCGGCGCGCTCCTTCTCCTCGAACCACGCCGTGACGTCGGCGACGAGGTCGGGGGAGGCGCCGGCGGCGGTGAGGAGTGGGCGGGCGCCCTCGCCGTAGCAGCGGCCGGGTTCGGAGTCGAGGCGCGCGGCGAGGTAGCGGGCGAGCGCCTTCGCCTCCTCGACGGGGTCGTCGGACGGGGGCGGGGAGGACTCGAGGGTCGCGAGCGCGGTGCGGCGGCGGCGTTCGGCCTCCGCGGCGGCGGCGGCGCGGGTCGGGGCGGGAGGGGCGGTCCGGGTGCGACGGGCGATCCCGAGGAGGAGGGCGAGGAACAGGGCGGCGACGCCGTACGGCCAGAGCCGCAGCGGGGACGTCTTCCGGGCCGGGTCGTCGTCGTCGCGGAGGGAGCGGCGGTCCTCGTGCGGCGTCACCGCCATCGGGACGGCGGGCGTCGACGCGCTCTCGAACGTGGCGGTCTCCGGATCGAACCAGTGGATCGTGAACGGCGGGAGATGATCGACCTCCGCCGACTCGGCCATCAGGTCGAGCTCCACGAACCGGACGCCGCCCTCGATCCGGCTCCGCCGGTCGAACCGCCGGAAGCCGACCGCCCGGTCGAGGCCGGGGAACTCGGCGGTCGCGAGGTTGGTCGTGCCGGGCTCCGCCTCCCGGACGGCGAGCGTGACCGTGATCGGATCGCCGACGCGCGCCGCCGTCCGGTCGACGGAGACGTCGATCGTGAACCGGCCCACCGCCGAGCCGTACCCCGCCGGACGTCCCTCGCGCGGCACCTCGCGCACGGTGACCGGCGTCGTCTCGGCGACCGCCTCGATCGTCCGCCCTTCGAAACCGCCGCTCCCCGGCGTGCCGGTCCCGCTCGGCACGACGCAGCGGAACCGCGTCCCCTCGAACGTCAGGACCCCGGGCTCGGGGGCCAGCATCTCCAGCTCGCCGGTCATCACCTCGTACCGGACGCCGTCGACCTCGCGCGGGCGGGCCGCGAAGTCGAGGTGGAGCGAGCGGCGGACGCCCTCGATCTCGAACCGCTTCTGCCCGCTCGGGCTCGGCAGGAGCGCGGTCCCCTCGACCCGGTTCACGACGTCGCCCCACCAGGGGAAGACGAAGCGCGCGCTGCGCGAGGTCAGGGCGTTCGCGAACCGGGCGTCGACCTCCAGCCGGACGACGACGCGGAACGGCTGGCGGGCCCGGACCAGCTCGGTCCGCGGCTCGAGGCGGAGCCGCACATGCGCGGCGTCCCCCGCGCGGACGGCCGTGAGGTCGACCCGGTTCGCGTCGAGGCGGCGATCGCTCTGGCAGATCACGCCGATCCCCTCGATCGCGAACCGTCCCGGCCGCCGCGGGATCGCGCCGAGGCGGTAGCTCGCGATGTACTCCTGCCCGCCCGAGGCCGCGCTCCCGGAGCGGACGGAGAACTCGGGACCGGCGAGGACGGTGAGCTCGAGGTCGGCGATCTCCGGCAGGCTCGGCTCGGGATCGACCGCGCACTCGCCGAAGACGTCGAGGAGGAGGAGGGCCTGCTCGTCGACGGTGACGGTGCTCCGTTCGACGCGGAGGACGGCGGCGTCGGACCGCGCGCGCGCCGACGGGGTCGCGACGGCGAGGACCGCGACGGCGAGGACCGCGAGCGACGAGAAGGATCGAGCGATCACCAGTCCCGCTCCGTCCGGGCGCGCGACTCGCGCGCGCGTCGCCGGTCGAGCTCGAGCCGCTCGCGCTCGTACCGCCGCACGATCTCCTCGATCGACGCCGCCTCCTCTCGGAACAGCCCGCCCGGGAGGCGCGCCTCGCCGCCCCCCTCGTCGTCGACCGGCGCCTCGACGTCGGACTCCCCCTCCGCCTCGGTCGAGCTCGCCTCTCCCGGCGCGACCCGGGTCTCCCCCGCCGTCGACCGCGGCGCCGGCGCGGCCGTCCCCTCGCCCCGGCCGGGGTCGCGGCCGTCGTCGGCGGGCGGCTCGGCGTCGCCGGGCGCCTCCCCCGGACCGCCCGACGCGGGACGACGCGCCTCCTCCTCGCGCCGCCGGAGCTCCTCGAGCAGCAGCGACACCAGCTCGAGGTCGACCGCCGCGTCGCGCCCCTCGCCGCCGGCGAGCGCCTGCACCAGGTCCCCCTTCGCCTCCCGGAGAAGCGCACCGACCGCCTCCAGCCGTCTCGGGTCGTCCCCCGCCGCCGCGAGGTCCCGCTCGGCCTGCTTCGCGCGCGCGACCCCCGCCCCGAACGCGGCGCGGGCCCGGAGCGCGCCGTCGGCGCGCGCGCGGGCGCCGTCGAACGCGCGCGCGGCGTCGCGGTGGCGCTCGAGGCGACAGAGCGCCGCCCCCCGATTGAACAGGATCCCCGGGTGGTCCGGCGCCGCCGCGTGCGCCTCGTCGTACCGCTCGAGCGCCGCCGCGAACTCTCCCGCGGCGTACCGGGCGTTCCCGGCGCGCGCCGCCCGGAGGGCGCCGTCGGACGCGAACGCGAGGAGCGACGGCGCCGTGACCGCGAACGCGAGCGCCGCGGCCGCCGGGCGACTCCGCGCGGGGCGCGGGACGAACGGCCAGAGGAGCAGGAGGAGGACCGGCGGCAGGAGCCAGCGCGACCGCTCGACCGGCTCGCGACGGAGGGTCGTGCGGGCGTCGATCGCGACGACGTCCGACAGCTCCTCGGCGACGAGCCGCGCCAGCGGGAACGGCTCGTCCCGCGCCAGCACCAGCCGTCCGCCGCTCCGCTCGACGATCGGGCGGAGCGCCTCGGGCCGCGCCCTCGAGCGGACCCGCGCCCCGGCGGCGTCGGTCACGAACCCGCCCGCCGCGCCGACAGGGACGGGGCCCCCCGCCTCGGTGCCGACCACCAGCGCGTGGACCTCGACGCCCGCGCCGACCGACCGCCAGGCGACCTCGTCGACCTCGTCCGGCCGGCCGAGGTTCTCGCCGTCGGTCGCGATCAGGACGACCCGCCGCGCGTCGCTCTCCTCGAACGCCTCCACGGCGCGGCGGAGCGCCCGCCCGAGGTCGGTCCCGCCGTGCGGCAGGAAGACCGGGTCGACGGCGCGGACGGCGTCGCGGAACGCCTCGCGATCGCGGGTGAACGGGCAGACGAGCTCGGCGTCGCCCCCGAACGTCATCAGCGCCATTCGCCCCCCCTGGAACCGGCGCGCGAGGTCGTGCAGCTCGCGCTTGGCGCGCTCCAACCGGTCCGGCTCCGCGTCGGCGACCCTCATCGAGCGGGACGCGTCGAGAAG
>JAUIEL010000719.1 GCA_030428825.1 bacterium | reverse complement strand
GCGACGATCGCGTCGAACGGCGACACCGAGATCGGCGAGCGGATCGCCGACGCGATGGAGAAGGTCGGCAAGGACGGCGTCATCACGGTCGAGGAGGGGCGCTCCCTCGAGACCGAGATCGAGTGGGTCGAGGGGATGCAGTTCGACAAGGGCTACCTCTCGCCGCACTTCGTCACCGACCTGCAGAAGATGGAGGCGACGCTCGAGGATCCGTACATCCTGATCCACGAGAAGAAGATCACCAACATCAAGGACCTCGTCCCGCTGCTCGAGCAGGTCGCTCAGGCCGGCAAGCCGCTGCTGATCGTGGCGGAGGACGTCGAGGGCGAGGCGCTCGCGACGCTCGTCGTGAACAAGCTGCGCGGCATCTTCCACTGCGCCGCCGTCAAGGCGCCGGGCTTCGGCGATCGTCGCAAGGCGATGCTCGAGGACATCGCGATCCTGACCGGCGGCCGCGCCGTGTTCGAGGACCTCGGGATCAAGCTCGAGTCGCTCACGCTGAACGACCTCGGCCGGGCGAAGAAGGTCGTCATCACGAAGGACGACACCACCGTCATCGAGGGCGCCGGCAAGAAGGCCGACATCCAGGGCCGCATCGGCGCCATCAAGGCGGAGATCGACCGGACGTCGTCGGACTACGACCGCGAGAAGCTCCAGGAGCGGCTCGCCAAGCTCTCCGGCGGCGTCGCCCAGGTGAACGTCGGCGCGGCGACCGAGTCCGAGATGAAGGAGAAGAAGGCGCGCGTCGAGGACGCGCTCCACGCGACGCGCGCGGCGGTCGAGGAGGGGATCCTCCCCGGCGGCGGCGTGGCGCTCCTGCGCGCGGTCAAGGCGCTCGACAAGGTGAAGACGACCGGCGACGAGGAGGTCGGCCTCGGCATCGTCCGCCGGGCGATCGAGCTCCCGCTCAAGACGATCGCGGGGAACGCGGGCGTCGACGGGTCGATCATCGTCGAGAAGGTGAAGAACGCCAAGGCGACCGAGGGGTTCAACGCCGCGACGCTCGAGATGTGCGACATGGTCAAGGCGGGCATCATCGACCCGACCAAGGTCACGCGCACGGCGCTCCAGAACGCCGCCTCGATCGCGACGCTCCTCCTGACCACGGACGCGCTCGTGTCCGAGATCCCGGAGGAGAAGGAGAAGGCCGGCGCCCCGCCGATGGGCGGCGGCTACTGAGCCGATCTCCTCGCTCCGAGAGGTGACGGAGGGGCGTCCCGCCGCGGCGGGACGCCCCTCCGTCCGTCTCGCCGGCGCGACGAGACGTCAGGGGAGCGTGAACGCGAGCGTGTTCGTCATCGTGAACCCGGGGAGGGAGACCTCGTCCTTCACCGCCGCCTGCAGGGCGAACGACAGCCCCTGCGCCGACGGCGGGACCGCGAACAGCAGGACCGCGGCGCCGTTCCCCGGTCCGCTCCCGCCGAGCGGCACCGGCAGCACCTGAGTCACGTCGACGCCCAGCGAGCAGAGACTCCAGCCGATCGGCATCGCCGGCGCCGCGTCGCCGACCAGGACCAGCGCGGGCGCGCCACCCGGCCCGCCCTCCAGCCGGATCCCGAGCTGCGTCGACGGATCGTGGCAGGCCGGGATCGAGAGGGAAGGAGCGTGCCCGCCGAGCCCCGGACACCCGACGCCGAGCGACGTCCACCAGCCGACCGGCTCGCCGAACTGGATCGTCGCCGGCGGGAGCGAGCCGGCCGAGACGGCGTCGAGCCGACCGTCGCCGTCGACGTCCCCGATCGCGACCGAGCCGACCTGGAACGGCCCGCGGAGGTCGGGCGGCGCGAGCGAGCCGAGGCCGGTCCCCCGCCGCACCGCGATGCCGCCGTTCCCCTTCCCGACCACGAGGTCCTCGAGCGCGTCGCCGTCGACGTCGACCACCTCGATCTCGGTGACCGCCCCCGCGGGATCGACGTCGAGCGGCGACGGAGCCCCGAACGCGCCGCCCCCCGTTCCGGGGAGGAGGACGACGCCGGGCCCGCCGACCACGCCCGCCACGAGGTCGAGGGTCCCGTTCGAATCGAGGTCGCCCGCGGCGATCTCCCCCAGCGGGGCGGACCAGGACGCGATCGTCTCGCCGTGCGCCGTCGGACCGCCCGCGCCGAAGACCACCCCGAACGCGCACGGCCCGGCCCCGGAGTACGCGACGTCGAGCGCGCCGTCCCCGTCGAGGTCCGCGATCGCGAGGCCGCCGGCGCCGGACGTCCCGGGGACGACGACCGGGAGCATGAACCCGCTCTTCCCGTCGCCCCGCGCGATCGCGACGCCGGCCGAGCCCGCGGTGACGACGTCGAGGTCGCCGTCGTGGTCGATGTCGCGGAGCGCCGAATCGAGGGCTCCGTACTGGTAGTCGACCTGCTGCGGCGACCCCAGGGCGCCGGTCCCCGCCCCGCGGAAGAGCGTGCATCGGTACTTCGACGAGACGATCGCGTCGAGGTCGCCGTCTCCGTCGACGTCGCCGAACGCCCCCTCCACGGACGGATCGAACGGCGAGGGGATCATCTCGGACGGGCCGAACTGGCGGCCGCCGAGGTTCTTCGCCAGGTAGACGCCGTACTCCGAGCACGCGACGAGTTCGAGGTCGCCGTCGGCGTCGAGGTCGACGACGCCGACGTCGCGCGCCGGCTCGGAGTTCGTCATCCGGACCACGCGCTCCCCGCGCCACGCCCCGGGCGCCGCGGCGGTGAACGAGCGGACCAGCGCGGTCCCGCGCTTCGTCATCAGGAGCCGCGCCTCGGCCCCGGGGGCGGGCCCGGCGGCGAAGAGGCGGACGTTCCCCGTCGTCATCGTCTCGATCGACTCGGCCGCGGCGAACCCGTCGCCGACCTGCCGGTGCACGCAGACGACGGGCTCCGTCGCGCCGACGAGCATCAGGTCCTGGTCCCCGTCCCCGTCGACGTCGCCCCGCCGCAGGCCGCGCGGGTCGGCGATCGAGGAGATCGACTCCGGCGGCGCGAAGTCGAGGCCTCCCTCGCTCCTCAGGAGCGTGAGGCCGTCGAACGCGTCGACCTGCACGAGATCGTCCCGTCCGTCGTCGTCGACGTCGATCGCGACGAAGTCGATGGGATACGGCGTCGTCGCGAGCATCGTCGAGGCGTAGCCGCCCGACCCGTCCGAGCGGAGCAGCCACGAGTCGGCGGAGTAGAGGACGGTCGCGAGCACGTCGGCGTCGCCGTCGGCGTCGAGGTCGACGACCAGGGGGTCGTCGCCGAGGCTGAAGGCGTCGTACGTCTCCGGCGCGCCGAGACCGCCGGCGCCGTCCCCGCGCCGGATCTCGAGGTCCCCCGACACGGTGTGCCGCAGGATGACGTCGAGGTCGCCGTCCTCGTCGAGGTCGGCGAGGACCGGCCGATGGACGGTGCTCGTCGCCGGGACGGACGTCGCGCCGAGCAGCCCTCCCTTCCCGTCGCCGAACCCCACCG
>JAUIEL010000718.1 GCA_030428825.1 bacterium | reverse complement strand
CCTTCCCCGCCGAGAACCCCCGATCATGGAACCACCGCACCACGCCCGCCCCGTCGACCAGCACGACCCGCATGTTCCGCGGGTTCGTGTCGCCGGTCATCGCGACCACCGGCGCCGCGGCGTCGCCGTACAGCGTCACGACCGACGACCAGTCCTCGCTCGGAATCCCGCTCCGCATTCCCTCGTCGATCGTCCCCGAGAGCGCGCTCGGCACGAGCCCCTCGATCGTCGGGACCTCGAGGACGCGCACGGGCGGGCCGACCTGCAGCAACCCGATCAGCCAGCGGTCGGCGTCGAACTGCGCCTCCTGCACGTAGCCGACGAGGAGGATCGCCGGCTCGCCCGGGGGGAGCGAGACCGTCTCGCCGGCGAGCGACGTCCCGGTGACCGCGGGGAACGCCTCGCCGACCGGGTCGCGGTTCGGGAGCGTCGACGAGCAGGCGGCGAGGAAGGCGAGGACGACGAGGAGCGGGGCGGCGCGGAGCATGAGCGGGGACCTCCGCCCGTTCCTTCGTCGCGACTCCGGCGTCGGATTCACCGATCCTCGGGGCGCCCGAAGCAGAGAAGCTCGGTCCGGGTCCGGACGAACACCTCCTCGCCGACGAGCGCCGGCGTGGCGACGATCGGCGCCCCGAGGTCGTTCGTCGAGACGGTCTCGAGCGACTCGGCGTCGAGGACGGTCACGATCCCCTCGAACCAGGCGCAGTAGACCTTCCCGTCGCCGACGACCGGCGAGGCGAGGATCTCTCCGGGCGCCTCGACGCGGCGGACCGACCGGCGCTTTCCGTCCGTCGCGCCGAACTCCGCGACGATGCCGCCGGGCCGGAGCGTCAGGAGACGATCGCCGAGGCGCAGCGGGGTCGGGACGTCGGGCACGCCGCGGCCGCCCTCGACCCGCCAGACGACGTGCGACTCCGAGACGTCCCCCTCGCCGCCGAGACGGATCGTCAGGAGCGCGCCCGGCGCCGCCATCTCGAGACGCAGCTGCTCGTGCTCCTCGCGGACGAGGACGCCGTCGCCGTCCCGATCGATCGTCCTCCACGACGTCTTCCCCGACAGCTCCGGCCACTCGTCCGCCTCGACGGCGCCGCTGCCGTCCGCGTCGCGCGCGGCGAGGAGGTCCTCCCACGGCCGGTCGATCCGCTCGCCCCCGACCTCCTCGAACGTCGGCGACCACGTGTTGACGTGGACGACGCCGTCGTGGACGACCGGGACCCCCTTCAGCGTCGCGCCGGCGCCGCCGACCCACCACCGCTCGCGGCCGTCGTCGAGCGCGTACCCGGAGACGCGCGACGAGCCGGCGACGACGACCACGGGGTCTCCGTCCGGTCCCGACGCGAGCGCGGGGGAGGCGTACCCCGCGCCGGCGTGCGGGCGCGGCGTCTCCCAGAGCGGCGCGCCGGTCTCGAGGTCGAGCGCGACGAGACGCCCCCCGTCGAGCGCGTCGAGTTGCAGGACGACGCGATCGCCGGCGAGGAGGGGGGACGACGACCAGCCGTGCGGGATGCGCGTCTCTCCCGGGTCGAACCGCCAGCGCTCCTTCCCGGTGGCGGCCGCGTACGCCACGACGCCGGCCCCGTCGAAGGCGGCGACCACGACCTCGCCGTCCGTCGTCGGGGTGGCGGCGGCGGGCGAGTTGCGGTTCGACGGCCGGCCGCCGCACGGGATCGCGCGGGACCAGAGCGCCTCGCCGGTGACGCGGTCGAGCGCGCCGGTCACCGCGCGCCCCTTCGAGTACGCGGTGCAGAAGACGCGACGTCCCGCGACGATCGGCGACGAGGCGCCGTCCGGCAGGTGGACGCGCCAGCGGAGCGTCGCGTCGTCGAGCCGCTCGGGGAGCCGCGTCACCCGGCCGTGCCCCGACGCCGCCGGCCCCCGAAAGCCGCCCCACTCGACCGTCCCCTCGCCCGACGCCAAGCCGGCCGCGAGCATCACCCCGAGCGCCATCATCTCCCTCTCCTCTCCGCGTCCGCGGCCCCGGCACCCGCTCCCCCTCGTCCGCCAGCGTACCGCGTCTCCGGCCGGAGGGTCGGGTCGGGCCGGAGCGTCCCCGCCCCGGCCCGGTCGTCACGGGGCCGAAACGGTCGGGACCGCGGAGGTCGGGAACGGAGCGGTCCCGTCCGGTCGGCACGCGGCTCGCGATGGCCCCCGGCGTCCGCGCCCCGTCCGCCCGGAGAAACCCGCCATGCGTCCGACCGTCCTCGCCGCCGCCCTCCCCCTGCTGGCGTCTTCCGCGTTCGCGCAGGGGGTGATCCACACGTTCCCCGGCGGCGTCCCGCAGGAGTACCGCCCGACCTTCGCCGCGGGGGACGTCGACGGGGACGGCTTCGGCGACCTGGTCGTCCTGACGATCGCCGGGCTCGAGGTCGTCGACGTCCGGTCGGGGCGGACGGGGGCGCTCCTCCACTCGTTCTCCGGCTCGCAGTCGGCGGGGACCGGGCCGGCGATCGCCGGCGGGATCGACCTGGACGGCGACGGGCGGGACGACCTCGTGATCGGCGACCCCGAGCGGGCGTCGTTCTGGCCGCACCCGAGCACCGGCGGGACCGCGCGCGCCGTCTCCGGGGCGACCGGCCTGACGCTCTGGACGATCGCCGGCGCGCAGGACGACGCGCTCGGGACGTCGCTCTCCGCCGGGCCGGACGTCGACCAGGACGGCTTCCCGGACGTCGCGGTCGGCGCGGACCAGGCGACGTTCACGGGCGGGCTGCCGGGGTCCGTCCTCGTCGTCTCGGGCGCGACGGCGCAGACGCTCGCGACCCGCGTCGGTCCGACCGCCGGCGCGCGCTACGGGGCCGAGGTGGCGCTCCTCGCCGACGCGGACGGCGACGGGGCCGCCGACCTCGCGGTCGCCGCGCGCCACCCGGTGCCGGCGCAGACCTGGACCGGCGGGGTCGAGGTCGTCTCGCTCGCGACCGGCGCGGTCCTGTGGTCGGTCACCGGGGCGAACCCTCTCGACGTCGTCGGGACCGGCCTCCTGTCGCTCGGCGACCTCGACGGCGACGGGCGGACGGACGTCGTGATCGGCACTCCCGGCGACGACGCGGGCGGGCAGGACGCCGGCCGCGTCCGGGCCCGCCGCGGCGTCGACGGCGCGCCGATCTGGACGTTCACCGGCGGACCGGGCGACCTCCTCTCGATCGCGCCCCTCTCCGGCGACGCGGACGGCGACGGCGTGACGGACCTCCTCGTCCGCCGCCAGGCCGGCGGGGTCGACGCCGAGCTGCGGATCCACTCCGGCGCGACCGGCGGCCTGCACGTCCCGTTCCCCCCGGAGTTCGTGAACGGCTTCGGCGGCGTCGGCGACGTGAACGGGGACGGCGTCGCCGACCTCGGCGTCGGCAAGGTCGACACCGGCGGCGGTTTCACCACCGACGTCGAGATCCGCTCCCCCCTCTGCGGCGTCGTCTCGCTCGTCGCGATC
>JAUIEL010000717.1 GCA_030428825.1 bacterium | reverse complement strand
TCGCGTTCGCGTCCGAGCTGAAGCCGTTCCTCCTCCTCCCGGGGTTCGAGCGGCGCGTGAACCGCCGCGCCCTCCGCTCGGCGCTCCGCTTCGCCTGCAACATGGAGGCGGAGGCGATGTTCGCGGGCGTCCGGAAGCTCCTCCCCGGGCGATGGCTGACGTGGAAGGACGGCGTCGTCGAGGAGGGGGCGTACTGGACCCACCCGGACCCGCACCCGAGCGACCGCCCGGCGGCGGAGATGGCGGAGGATCTGCGGGACCGGCTGTCGCGCGTGGTCGAGGGGTTGATGATCTCCGACGCCCCGCTCGGGGCGGCGCTCTCCGGCGGGCTCGATTCGTCGGGGATCGTCGCGCTGATGGCGCGGACCGGGGCGACGGTCGACACGTTCACCGTCGGGCACGGCGAGGACGACCCCGACCTGCGGAAGGCGCGCGTCGTCGTCGAGCACTGCAAGACGCGCCACCACGAGATCCTCGTCGACTCGGGCGACGTCGCCGAACTCCTGGCGCCGGTGATGTGGCACCTCGAGGAGCCGATGGGGCAGATGGAAGCGCTGCAGATGTTCGTCAACTACCGCGAGGCCGCGAAGCACGTGAAGGTGCTGTTGGTCGGCGAGGGGGCGGACGAGTGCTTCGCGGGGTACGACCGGTACAAGCTGTTCGACTCCCGGCTGCCGCTGCCGGCGGGGCTGCGGAAGGACCTGTACGAGCGGGTCTTCATGTACGCGGACGAGCCGCCAAGGACCCTCCTCGGCCGCGCGCTCGCGCGGGCGGCGTGGGGCCCGCTCCCGCCGTCGCCGATGGTCGACCCGCACCCGCGCCACCCGCTCCCGACGTTGCCCGGCGGCTGCGCGACGGCGCTCGAGCACGGCCTGTCCTTCGACCAGCGGACGTGGCTGCACCATCTCGCGCTGAAGCGCGCCGACGCGACCGGCATGGCGCACTCGCTGGAGATCCGCGTGCCGTTCCTCGAGCGGGAGATCGTCGAGTTCACGGCGACCGTCCCCGGGCGGATGTTCCTGAACCGCGGCGTCGAGAAGTGGATCCTCCGCGAGGCGCTGCGCCCGGTCCTGCCGGCGTCGATCGTCGACCGTCCGAAGAGGCCGTTCCAGATGCGCATGAACGCGGGGCTCGTCGAGACCCTCGAGCGGCTGAGCGACCGCCTCCTCCGGCCCGAGGACGTCCGGGCGCGCGGGTTCTTCGACCCCGCGAAGGTCGACGCGCTCCGCCGCGGGCGTCCCGGCCGGTTCCACCAGGGGATCGCGCACAAGGTCTGGGCGTTCCGGATCTGGTCCCTCCTCCTGTGCGAAACCTGGGCTCGGACCTTCCTCGATCGGGAGGTGGAGAGGGGGATGCCGACCGCCGAGGAACTCCTCGGCGGTCCGGCCTAACTGAATCCGACGATTGGATTTAGGGGGAGCGGACCCTCCGGGGCGTTCGCCCCGCGTCCGGGGAAAGCGGCCAACCGGGGTCATAAGTCTTTGACCGAAGGGTCGTTGCGACCCCGGATTTCGGCCCATTGACGGAACAAATCAGGGTATCTTCCCGTCGAATCCGAGACGTTCCCCGGCGCGGGGAGGCCGGCCTCGCCGATGGCGGCGGGAGGCGCTCCTCACCTTCCGGTCGGAAGGCTCGGCCACCACGGTGGCACGTCCCACCACCGTCGGGCGTTCGATCGCATTCGTTCGACCCATGATCGGCGACACCAGGAGGCCTCGCACCCTGATGCTGCACCGCTGGACCGTTTCCTCCCTGCTCGTGCTCACGACCGCCGTGGGTACGGCGTCCGCAGGCGACGTCTATCCCGACGCGAACTGGCAGACCGCGACGCCCGCCGAGGTCGGGATGGACGCCGCGAAGCTGCAGTTCGCGCTGAACAAGGCGTTCGGTCACGTCGTGTGCATCCGCTCCGGCTACCTCGTCGGGGTCAAGGGAGACCCGACCAAGCGGTATCCCACGTACTCCGTCGGGAAGTCGCTCACCTCGCTGGTGTTCGGGCGGCTGATGCAGCAGGGGACGCTGAACTACCTGAACGCCGTCCCCGGGTCGAACTACCCGACGTCGCCGCTCGCGAACTACCGCCAGATGATGTCGATGGTGAGCGACTACGGACTCACCCCGCACCACCCGAACAAGCACTACGCGTACAACAACAAGGCGGTCCACCACTACGGCGAGGCGATGCGGCCGTACTTCGGCAACGCCAGCCCGGTCGGCGTGCTCGACCAGGCGCTGTTCAACACGATCGGCCGGCAGGACGCGCTCACCTACCAGGGGCTCTGGAGCGGCTGGAACGGCGGATTCTCCATGAGCGGCCGCGACCTCGCGCGCGTCGGCTACCTCGTGCTGCGGCGCGGGAAGTGGAAGAACACGCAGCTCCTCCCCGAGTCGTTCGTCGACGACCTCTACGTCAACTGGATCCCGCCGTCGGCGGTTCAGAACGCGTCGACCGGACCGTCGAGCGGGCCGACCGAGGGGCCGGACGGGAACAACTGGTGGAATCAGAACCACCTCAGCGCCGTCCTCCCGGGCAACTACTCGCTCGGCTGGTGGACGAACGTCTCGAACCGTTGGCCGGGGCTGCCGAAGAACTCGATCTACGCCGAGGGACTGAACGACCACCGCGTGTTCGTCTCCCCCGAGGACGACCTCGTCGTGGTGAACATGTTCGGGAACGGCTTCTGGAACCCTGAAGAGGTGTTCAAGCCGTTCGTCGACGCGGTCATCGCCGACCCGCCGCCGCCGACCGGCGAGGCGGAGATCGACGGCGAGGCGAAGGTCGGGCACGAGCTGACGCTCACGTTCACCGGGCCGATGACCAGCGAGCAGGACGCCGCCAACCCGTTCCTCGACCACCGCCTCGACGTCACGTTCTCGAAGGGCGCGCAGACGATCGTCGTCCCCGGGTACTACGCGGCGAACGGCGACGCCGGCCAGTCGGGCGTCGACCTCGGCGACAAGTGGCGCGCGCACTTCGTGCCGCCGAGCACCGGGGAGTGGACGTACGTCGCGTCGTTCCGGTCCGGTCCGGACGTCGCGCTCGATCTCAACCCGGGCGGAGGGTCGCCGGTCTCGTTCGACGGGGCGACCGGGAAGATCGCCGTCGCCGCGAACGACAAGCCGCCGGGCGACCCGCGGTCGAAGGGGCGCGTGGAGTACGTCGCCGACCGGTACCTCCGCTACGCCGCGACCGGCGAGCCGTTCCTGAAGTCCGGGACGAGCAGTCCCGAGAACCTCCTGGCGTTCGCCGACTTCGACGCGACCTCGCCGACCCACGCCTACTCCTTCCACCTGGGGGACTGGGGCGCGGGCGATCCGGAGTGGGGCGCCGGACTCGGGCACGGCATCATCGGCGCGCTGAACTATCTCGCGGCGCAAGGCGTCAACTCGATCTCGTTCCTGGTGATGAACGTCCAGGGGGACGG
>JAUIEL010000716.1 GCA_030428825.1 bacterium | reverse complement strand
CCGCCCGTTCGGCGCCAGCAGGTCGAGCACGAGCGCGACCCTCCCGTCCGCGACCCGAGGCGACTCCGCCGTCCCGAACCACTCCTGGAGGCGCGCGGCGACCACCGGCGGCTGCCCCTCCCGGTAGACGATCGGCACCTTCCGTCCGGACGGAACGGTCCACGTCTTCGGCACCAGCCGGTCGAGCCGCGAGCCGACGTCCGGGCCGAGCCTCGCCCGCAGATGCTCCTCGAGCGGCGCCCGCTCGAGCGCGTCCAGCGACGACAGTCCGGCGCACGCCGCCCGAACGACCTCGCGCAGATCGTCGTCGTCGAACGTCGGCACCTCGAGCTCGGGCCGCGCGCGCCGCAGGCAGTCGAGACGGGCGAGCAGGCCGGCGAGGCGCTGCTCCCGCAGCCCGGCGAGACGGCGCGGGTGCGTCGCCGCGTCCGCCAGCAGCGCCGCCGCGCGCTCCGGATCGAGGAGCGGCAGCGGCCGCTCGTCCAGCACGAGCGCCCCGAACGTCCTCCGCCGGCGTCCCTCCGCCCTCCCCCGCGCGTCGTTCCAGACCGTCTCGTCGACGCTCGCCACCGCCGCCGGGAAGAGCTCCTCCAGCCACTCCGGATCGACGCCGCTCGCCCGCCGCACCCTGGCCGGTCGGCCGCGCCCGACCGCCACCGCGTCGATCGCGACGAACAGCTCTTCGTCCCGGACCGCGCTCGCCGGATCGAGTTCGACCTCGAACCCCGCCGCGGTGAGGGCGCGCGCCGACCCCGGCTCCCGACGGCGCGCGACCCGGTCGGGGAAGCCGGCCGCCACGCACCGCAGCAGCGCCTCGTCCGTCGCTCCCCCGCCGGGCCCGCGGCCGAGGAGGCGGGCGAGCTGGCGCGCCTCCCGATCGACCCCCCGGACCGCGCGGGCGTCGAGCCCGAGGCGCTCGACCGTCCCCCGGTCGAAGCGGGCGGCACGGGCCCGGTGGAACAGGTCGAGCAGGACGAGGAGGTCCGAGCGGGCGACCGTCGGATCGACCCGGCGGCGGACGCGCCGGGCGGCGGCGAGCGCGGCGACGACCGCGGCGTCCTCGCCGGCCCCGACGCGCCGGGCCTCGTCGAGCATCCGCGCGAGCCGCGGGTGGACCGGGAGGGCCGCGAGGCGCCGTCCGACCGCCGTCACCGCGCCGTCCGCGTCGACGGCGCCGAGGCGTCCCAGGAGCTCCCCCGCGGACTCGAGCGCGCCCGGCGGGGGCGGCGTCAGCCACGGGAACGACGCCGGGTCCCGCACGCCCCACGCCCGGAGCGTCAGGACCGCCGCCGTCAGGTCGACCCGGAGCACCTCCGGCTCGAGCGCCGCCGGCAGGCCGCGATACGCCGACTCGGCGAACAGGCGGACGCAGCGGCCCGGTCCCTGCCGCCCCGCCCGCCCGGCCCGCTGGTCGGCGGACGCCCGCGAGATCGGCTCGACCCGCAGCGCGTCGACGAGCTCCCCCGGGCGGCGCCGCAGCACCCTCGCCTCTCCCGAGTCGACGACGCACGCCACGCCGTCGAGGGTGAGCGAGGTCTCCGCCACGTTCGTCGCGAGGACCACCCGCGGCCGTCCGCCCCCCCGGACCGCGGCGTCCTGGGCGGCGGCCGGGAGCTCGCCGTGCAGCGGCAGGACGTCGACCCCTCGACCCGCGAGGAGCGGCTCGAGCGTCCGACGCGCCCGCTCGATCTCGCCGACGCCCGGGAGGAAGACGAGCACGCCGCGCGCGGCCGCGGAGCCGGCCCGCTCGACCTCCCGGGCGACCGCGCGCGCGACCGCGTCCTCCAGCCGCTCGTCCTTCCGCCGCGGGGCGTACTCGATCTCGACGGGGTACGGCCGCCCCTCCGCCTCGACCCGTTCCGCCCCGAGCCCCGCCGCGATCCCCGCCGCGTCGAACGTGGCGGACATGAGCACCAGCCGGAGGTCGTCCCGGAGCGTCTCCTTCACCTCCCGCAGCATCCCGAGCAGGAGCTCCGCGTCGAGGCTCCGCTCGTGGAACTCGTCGAACACGACGACCGACGTCCCCTCGACCGCGGGGTCGTCGAGGAGGCGGCGCAGGAACGTCCCCTCGGTCTGGAAGACGAGCCGCGACCGCGCGCCGACGGCCGACTCGAACCGGACGCTGTACCCGACCTCGTCCCCGACCCGCCCCCCCCGCTCCTCGGCGACCCGCCGCGCCGCCATCCGGGCCGCCACGCGCCGCGGCTCGAGCACGACCACGCCCCCCTCGACCGCGTCGAGCAGCGCCGCCGGCACGCGCGTCGTCTTCCCCGACCCGGGAGGCGCCGCGATCACGACGTCCCGCCCCGCGCGGACGGTCCGCACGATCTCCTCGAGCCGTTCGTCGATCGGCAACCGCGCCATCCGGGAGAGCGTACCGCCCGCGCGGTCCGGTACGCTCTCGGCGGAGGTCGACTTGCGCATCGTCCTGTACCTGCTGATCGGCGTCGGCGTCGCCGTCCTCGCCGCGGCCCTCACCCTCAAGTTCATGCACGGCCGCGACGTCGAGTTCGTCGAGCGGCGCTTCGAGGAGGTCCTCCGCCCCGGCGACGGCGCCCGCTTCGACCCCACGGCGCTCGAGGGCCTCCCCGCCCCCGCCCGGCGCTGGCTCGCGGCGACCCTCTCCGGCGCGGACTCCCTCCCCGCCTCCGTCGAGCTCACGTTCTCCGGCCGCATCCGCCTCTCTCCCGACCAGCCGTGGATCGAGTGCCGCACCCGCCACGCGCTCGCCCGCGACCGGTTCGTCTGGCGCGTGAGCGTCGAGACCGACGACATCGAGCTCGAGGGGGCCGAGCTGTACGCCGACGGCCAGGGCGAGGTCCGCTACTGGCTCCGTCGCTTCCTCCCCTCGACGCGCCACGACGCCGACATCACCCGCTCCCTCCGCGGCCGCCTCGCCCTCGACCGCGTCTTCCTCCCGTCGTCCCTCCTCCCCGCCGACGACGTCGCCTGGGAACCGATCGACGACCGCCGCGCCGTCGCCGTCCTCACCGTCGACGGCGCCGAGGAGAGGATCGAACTGACGGTCGCGCCGGACGGCACCCTCGAGCACGTGACGATCCGCCGCTGGGGCCACCGCACCGACGACGACGTCTTCACCGACATCCCCTTCGGCGCCGAGATCCTGGAGCACCGCACGGTCGACGGCATCCGCATCCCGTCGAAGCTCCGCGTCTCCTGGTGGGACCGCACGGAGCGGGAGGAGGAGTTCTTCGAGCCCGTCCTGGAGCGAGCGGAGGTCGGGGGAGGGGGAGGGGGAAGCAACGAGAGCAAGGGAGAGCAACGAGAGCAGGGGAGAGGCCGCTGACGCGGGGGGCCTGCAGCGTCGACGGGTCTCCGCGCCAGCGACCTCCCATGGGTCCTTACCGGACTCCCCCTTTCCCAATCCGGAATCGGGTGAGGAAGTCCGGAGCGGGCGAGGCGGGG
>JAUIEL010000715.1 GCA_030428825.1 bacterium | reverse complement strand
CGCCTCCCGACCACTCCGCGACCCCGTCGACCTGCCCGCTCCGATTCGCATCTCCGCGCCTCCCGGCTCTCGGACCGCGCCCCCGCGTGGGGGCGGACTCGAGGGACCGGGTCCGCGCGCGACGCTCGCCGTCACGCGATCTCCGGGATTCGACGCGAGGTTCCGGAATCTGCACCGGCTCGAGCGGCGCGACGCCCCCGGAGCGGGGGAGGCCGACTCCGAGGCCCGGGCGCCCCCACGAGATCGCTCCGCGCCCGAGCCGACGCGGCTCGCGCCGGCGCTACGGGTTCAGCAGCACCGCGTTCGTGTTCGAGAAGCCGGCCGGGGCGCCGCCGTCGGCGACGAACGCCTGCATGCCGAACGACGTGCCGGCGAGCGACGGCGGGAGGACGGCGCTGAGCGTGAGCGCGCCGTTCCCCGGTCCGGTCCCGCCGAGCGGCACGGAGAACGACGCGGGGAAGAGCGGCGCGACGCGGAGGAAGCAACCGCCGTTCATCGGGACGCTCGCGAGGTCGGCGCCGAAGAAGAAGACGGCCGCCGCGCCGCCGAGGCCGCCGCTCACGGTGATCCCGAGCTGCTGGCCGGCGACCGGGACGCTCGAGAGCGAGAGCTTCGGGGTGAAGCCGCCGCTCCCGACGCAGCCGGCCGCCTTCGGCTCCATGCGCGCGACGAACGTCCGCGCGGTCCCGCCACCCTGATACCCGACCGCCCAGATGCCGCCCTCGGGGGTTCGATCCATCTTCCAGACCACCGGCCACTGCACCGTCGGGAACCCCTCGCACGGACTCCACGTCGAGCCGTCGAAGTGGTGCACGCCGCCGCCGCCGCCGCCGTAGACGTCGTTCGGCCCGAACGCGAGGAGGCTCCTCGTGCCGCCGCTCGTCGGGACGTGACCGGACCAGGCGCTCCCGTCCCAATGCATCAGCAGGTGCGCGTACGAGCCGTCGTTCCGGACCAGCTCCCCGGACGCCCAGACGTCGTTCGGTGCGATCGCCGCGACGTCGAAGAACTCGTGCTTCAGCCCCGGCTTGGGGGACGGGACGTGGGTCCAGGAGCTCCCGTCCCAATGGCACAGGTAACGTTCGATGGTCGAACCGCCGGCCTTCGACCCCCCGACCGCCCAGACGTCGTTCTTCGACAGCGCCGCGATCGCGTTCAGGTTCTGTCCGTCGGTGTTCACCTGCGGCGGCGTCGTCTTCTGGAACCCGCCGCCGGTCCAACGCATCGCCAGCGCCGGACTGTAGAGCGGCACGGTGTCCGCGCCGACGAACCAGATCTCGTCGGACGCGAGCGCCAGGACGTCGCGGATCAGGGCGCCGCTCGTCCCCGGCGGCGTGAGCGGAGACGGGACCTCGCTCCAGGTCGCGCCGTTCCAGTGCAGGACGAGCGTCTGCTGACCGATGAACCCGTTCGCGCCGGGGATCTTCTGCGTCCCGGCCGCCCAGACGTCGTTCGGGCCGAGCGCGTCGACGGCGAGCAGCTGGCAGTACGGCTTCCCGCCGGCGTACGGAGGCGGGCTCGGCGTCGGCACGATCGTCCAGGCCACACCGTCCCAGTGCATCGCGAACGTGTAGTTGCTGAAGCCGGTGTCGCGCCAGTCGCCGACCGCCCAGACGTCGTCGGACGAGATCGCGACGACGTCCCGCAGGAACACGTCCTCGACGCCGGCCGGGTTCGGGGTCGGCACCACGGACCAGAGATCGCAGTCGCCGGCGAGCGCGGGGAGGCTCGACGACGTGGCGGCGAGGACGATCAGCTTCGGGAGGAGACGGGGCATGGACGGGGCTCCGGACGGCGGCGGACGGTCGACCGTTCATGCGCCGATCGGCGCCGGGACCGGTCAACAATCCCGGCCTCCGCCCCGTCCGCCGCGCGAGTTCACCGCCCCGCGGGCGCCGCGACGAACCCCGCGGCGCGTCCCGCGAGTAGACTGTCCGCTCGGGCGCGCCGGCCGGACGCCCGCCGGAGGATCCCGTGAATCGCCCGAACCGCTCGATCGTCGTCCTCTCCGTCTCCCTCTTCCCCGCCCTCGTCGCGCCGGACGCCGCGGCGCAGCGGACGTTGTTCGAATCGGCCGGCGGCGCGGCCGGGGACCGACACGGTCACGCGGTCGCCGTGCTCGACGACCTGAACGGCGACGGCGTGCGCGACGTCGTCGTCGGCGCGCCGGGCGCCGACCCGTCCGGCCTCGAGTCCGGGGCGGCGCTCGTCCTCTCCGGCGCCGACGGCACGGTCCTCCTCGCGCTGGCGGGCGCGGCCGCCGGGGACTCGTTCGGGCGCGACGTCGCCGACGCGGGCGACGTCGACGGGGACGGAGTCGGCGACGTCGTCGTCGCGGCCCACGGTCCGGCCGGCGCTCCGGGGTACGCGCGGGTCTTCAGCGGCGCGACCGGCGCCGTCCTGCACTCGTTCGTCGGCGCGCACGCCGGGGACCGCTTCCACTCCGTCGCCGGCGGGGGCGACGTCGACCTCGACGGCGTCCCGGACCTCGTGCTCGGCACGCCGAACCACAACGCCGGCGGCGCGGCAGCGGGGCGCGTCGTCGTCCACTCCGGCGCGAACGGCGCGGTCGTCCACTCGATCCTCGGCTCGCCGGGGATCCAGCTCGGCGTCGCCGTCGACTTCGCCGGCGAGATCGACGGCGACGGGCGCGACGACTTCGCGGCCGGCGCGCTGCTCGACACGGTCGGGGGACCGCAGGCGGGGAGCGTTCAGGTCTTCTCCGGCGGGACCGGCGCGCTGATCCGACGGTTCGACGGCGCGCCGTCCGATCGGCTCGGCATCGCCGTCGACCGGGCCGGCGACGTCGACCTCGACGGCGTCACCGACCTCGTCGCCGGGGCCCAGCAGCCGTCGCTCGGCGGGTACGCGGAGGTCTTCTCCGGGCTCGGCGGGTCCGTGCTGAAGATCGCCGAGACCGTGAAGTTTCAGGGCTTCGGCTTCGCGGTCGCCGGCGCCGGGGACGTCGACGGAGACGGGTTCGACGACCTGGTCGTCGGCGTGCCGAACTTCGACGGGACGTTCGAGGACCAGGGAGCCGCGCGCGTCTTCCTCTCCCCGGGCGGCGACCTCCGGTCGACGGTCGTCGGCACGCACCCGGGCGACCGCGTCGGCACGGCGGTGGAAGGCGGGTTCGACGGCGACGCCGACGGCCTCTCGGACGTCGTGATCGGCGCGCCGTTCTTCGCCGACCCGGCCCCGGAGAGCGGACGGGCGATCGCCTGGTCGATCCGCGGCGGCGGCCCGGCGCTCGCGACGTTCGGCCAGCCGCCGGGAGCGACCTGGTACGGGCTCGACGTCGCCGGCGTCGGCGACGTCGACCAGGACGGGACGCCCGACCTCGCGGTCGGCTCGATCTGGGACAGCACCGGCGCGCTGAACGCCGGGAGCGCCTGGATCCACTCGGGCGCGACGGGGCAGCTCCTCCACCAGTT
>JAUIEL010000714.1 GCA_030428825.1 bacterium | reverse complement strand
GCTCCCGTTCGCGTGGCTCGTGGTGCGGCTCGGCGTCGACGCGGTCGTCGCGGGGACGGCGTGGAACCTCCTCTGCTTCGGCGCGACCGCGGTCGGGCTGGACCTCTTGCAGGGCGACTCCGGGAGCGCGCGGCTCGTCGAGCCGCTGCCGCGCTTCCTCCTGCCGACGATCGCGCTCCTCCTCGTCCCGGCGGCCGCGCTCTTCCTCGGCCGGACGCGTCCCGGGCTCGCGGTCCGGGCGTGCGGCGAGGACCCGGCCGCGGCGCGCGCGGTCGGCGTCGACGTCGCGCGGGCGCGGATCGCGGCGGTGCTGTTCGGCGGCGCGATGGCGGCGGCCGGGGGGGCGCACCTCGCGCTCGTCGAGTCGCGCACGTTCGTCGAGGAGATGACGGCGGGGCGCGGATTCGTCGCGCTGGCCGTCGTCGTCTGCGGCCGGTGGTCGCCGATCGGGGTGCTCGTCGCGGCGCTCTCGTTCGGCGCGATCACCGCGCTGCAGTTCCAGTTCCAGGCGCGCGGGGCGACCGTGCCGTACCACGTCTTCCTCGCCCTGCCGTATCTGGTGACGCTCCTCGTCCTCGCGGGAGTGGCGGGACGCGCGCGTGCCCCGGCGGCGCTCGGGAAGTGAGCGCTCCCGATCGTTCGAGCGCTTCCGCACGACTCGGCACGGGCGGAGCGGAGCGTCCCGACGGGCGGTCGACGGACGTTCGCCCGCTCTCAAGTCGTTTCGCGTCCGTCGGATGAGAGCGCCCCGCCGTTCCTCGTCCGGACGGCGGCGGGGCGCGCGCCGGCACGGTCGGCCCGTTGCTGTTCCTCCTCGCGATCGCGACGGCGCGGCGCTCTCGCCTCGGTCGGCGCGCTCCAAGAACGAGACACCATGAAGACCCCGATCCCTCTCGCCCTCCTCCTGATCACGCCGCTCCTCACGGGCGCGGCGTGGGGTCACGGCGGGATGTATCGCGGTCCATCCCCCTCGATCCCTCCGTCGGGCGGCCCGATCCCGCCGGGGTCCGGCGGGCCCGGTCAGGTCGGTCCGGCCTCGGGCGGCGGCGGCGGCGGACCGGTCACCGGTCCGGTCGCGGGGTACGGCGGCGCCCGGAAGCGCGTCGTCACGTCGTACACCGATTGGGCGACGTGGTGGCGGATGAACAAGCATCCGTACCTGAACCTGCGGGCCCGGCTCGGCTCCCTGCACGGAGTGACCGGGATCGGCCGCGACGGCGTCCGCCTCGACGGCGCCGCCGCCGAGTCGCCGCGCCCGAGCTTCGACGAGATCGAGGGGAGCGTCCTCCCGGTCCTCCGCCGGCTCCTCCGCGAGGACGACGCGGACATCGTCGACTCGGCGGTCCTCGCCCTCGCCCGCGTCACCCCCGCGGACCGGGCGGACGTCGTGCGCGAGGACATCGTCCGAACGCTCGCCAGCGACCACCGCTCGGTCCGGCAGTCGGCGATCCTGGCGCTCGGGGTCCTCGGCAGCCCGGACTCGGCGCCGCTCCTCCTCGACATCCTCCACGACCGGCCGGCGGGGCGCGAGGCGCTCGGCCTCCGGCAGGAGGTCGACGAGGTCTTGCGCGCGTTCGCGGCGATCGCCCTCGGCTACCTGTCGGCGCCCGACGCGGTCGAGTCCGTGCGCGGTCTCGCCGACGAGGCGGACGACTCGGACGTCGACCTCCGCGCGGGCTCGATCCTGGCGCTCGGGTTGTTCGGCCGCGACCAGTACGACATCGTCCCGTTCCTGCTCGACGGCCTGGACGACAAGCGGATGCCGGAGCTGGTCCAGGCGCAGATCCCGATCGCGGTCGCGCGCCTCGGCGACGCCGCGCGCCCGCTCGTCGCCGACCTGCTGAAGCTCGCCACCGCGCGCCGGACCCGGAACATGGTCCGCCAGTCGTGCGTGGTCGCGCTCGGACGGCTCGCGGCTCCCGAGGACGCGGAGGTGGTCGACGGCCTGCTCGACCTGGCGGAGAAGGCGAACGACGAGCCGACCCGGAACTTCGCGTTCATCGCGCTCGGCGAGATCGGCGCCCGCGCCGCCGCCGACGGCCGGCACGAGGAGCTGTTGCGCGAGATCACGCGGACGACGCTCACCAACCTCGTGCGGCCGAAGAAGCGCTCGAACCTCCCGTGGGCCGCGACCGCCTGCGCGCTCGTCGCCCGCGCCCTCCCGGCCGACCACGAGCTGCGCGAGACGCTCACGAAGCGCCTGTTCAAGGCGTGGGAGAAGACGAGCAACCCCGACCGGCGCGCGGCGCTCGCGATCGGCCTCGGCCTCGCCGAGTCGGTCGAGCACGGCGACGCGTTCCTCTCCGAGTTGAAGCGGTCGAAGAACCGCGACGAGAACGGCGTCCTCGCCGAGGCGCTCGGCCTGATGCGTCACGAGGCGTCGCGGCCGGTCCTGAAGGAGCTGCTCGACGGCGAGCGCGACGTCGACTACCGCATCCGCCTCGCGACCGGCCTCGGCCTGATGGGGGACGTCGAGGTGAGCCGCCTCCTGACGGACGAGCTCGCCGACGCGGACTCGCTGGGCGACACCGCGGCGATCGCGAAGGCGCTCGGGAACGTCGGCGACCGTTCGGCGATCCTCCCCCTCCTGAAGCTCGCGCAGACCCGGGACCGTCCCGGCCTCGCCCGCGGCTTCGCCTGCGTCGCCCTCGGCCTGATCGGCGAGAAGACGCTCCTCCCCTGGAACGCGCGCGTGACGACCGGCAGCAACTACCTGGCGGCCTTCTACGCGCAGTCGGAGATCATGGACATCCTCTAGGAGATCCCCGAAGAGACACGAACGAAACGGTGCTCCGAGCCCGGAGCGGATTCTTCAGGTCTGTGTTGGTGCCTGTCCTCAATCGGTGGGGCTGAGGGCAGGAATTCACCTGAAGAATCCGTTCCGGGCTCGGGCATTGCACTGCGCGTGGAGCGATGGGCCGCTGCGCTGCGCTGGGCTTTGGTCGCTGCGCGGGCTGGTGACACCGCTGCGCGGGGCGGGCCGCTGCGCGCGGGGCGGTGAACGGGGATTCGGCCGCGGGGCGTGCGTCGGCTGCGGTCCGCCGGGATCGGGAGAGGGAGGGGGCGTTCGGCCCGCTCCACGGGCGGCACGCGTGTCGGGAGCGCGGTGGGCCGGGACCGAAGTCGGGGCGTTCGCGACAGGGCGGTCCGCCCGCTCCGCTCTACTCGCGACGCTCCGCTGCACGTCGGCGGGTTCGCCGACATCGGTTCGGGCGTCGCTGGCTCAAAGGCGCTCTCTACCCCCTCCCTCTCCCGATCCCGACGGACCTCGTCGAAGGGGAGATCGCGGCTCACCCCGATTCTGAGGGAATGGAAGAAAGCCGGTAGGGACCCATGATTGGCCATCCCATGGGTCCCCTTCCGGTCTCCCCCCTCCATCCCCAAGAATCGGGTCGAGGGGGGAACAGCCCGCCAGGCCCGGCCCCTCGGGGGGAGGAGTC
>JAUIEL010000713.1 GCA_030428825.1 bacterium | reverse complement strand
CCCGCTGAAGGACATGCGCGTCGTCCTCGACGAGTGCCGCCGGATCGGCGTCGAGTCGGTCTCGAACATCGGCCCCTCGATCAGCTACGTCGACAAGGAGAGCCAGATCCGGAAGGTGCTGACGAAGAGCGGGATCACGTTCGAGCAGGAGGTCGAGTTCCTGAAGCTCGCCCGGGAGATGGGGTTCGTCACGATCGGCCTCGCGTTCGACGAGGAGGACTCGTGCCGCCTGGTCGGCGAGGCGCAGCCGGACGTCTTCTGCTTCCACGCCGGCACCACGAAGGGCGGGCGGAAGGGGTACGACTCCGGCGAGACGATCGACGAGACGGCGGCGCGGACCGAGCGCGCCAACGAGAAGCTGCGCGCGCTGAAGGACGACGTCGTCCTCGTCGCCCACGGCGCGGCGATGGAGACCCCCGAGGACGCGCAGTACATCCTCGACCACACGACGTGCGAGGGGTTCTGGACCGGGTCGTCCACCGAGCGCCTGCCGATCGAGCGGGCGATCCAGGAGACGGCGGCCCGGTTCGCCGCCCTCGGCTTCCCCGACGGCGACGGCGCGTGACCGCCGTCCCCGCGCACCGGAGCGGACCATGACCTCCCCCACGATCGCGATCCTGGCCACCCTCGACACGAAGGGGCGCGAGGTCCGCTACCTGAAGGAGCAGCTCGAGCGCCTCGGCGGCCGCGCCCGGATCGTCGACCTCGGCGTCCGCGGCGCGCCCGACGTCCCGCCCGACGTCCCGCGCGAGGAGGTCGCCGCCGCCGCCGGCACGACCGTCGACGCCCTCCGCGCGGGAGACGACGCGGACGCGGCCGGACGGGCGATGGCCGAGGGCGCGGCGGCCCTGATGCGCGCCGAGGTCGACGCGGGGAGCGTGCACGGGGTCCTCGGCCTCGGCGGGCTGCGCGGCACCGCGTCGTGCACCCACGTGATGCGCGCGCTGCCGTACGGCGTCCCGAAGGTGATGGTGTCGACCGTGGCGTCGGGCGACACGTCCGCCTACGTCGACGTGAAGGACGTCACGATGATGTTCGCGGTCGGCGACATCCTCGGCCTGAACGCGCTGACCCGCAAGCTCCTCGCCAACGCCGCCGGCGCCGCGTTCGGCATGGCGTCCGTCGACGTCGCGCTCGAGACCGCGGCGCGCGACAAGCCCCTGATCGGCATGTCGAACCTCGGCGTCCTCACGCGCGGCGCGATGCGCGCGCTCGAGCGGTTCGAGGCGAAGGGGTACGAGGTCGTCGTCTTCCACGCCGTCGGCTCGGGCGGCCGCGCGATGGAGGAGCTGATGCGGCAGGGGGTGATCGGCGCGGTGTTCGACTACGCGATGGGCGAGATCGCCGACGACGTGTTCGAGGGGCTCCGCGCCGGCGGGCCGACGCGCCTCACCGTGGCCGGCGAGCTCGGGCTGCCGCAGGTCCTCTGCCCGGGCGGCTGCGAGCACCTCGGCGTCCTCGTCGACCCGCCGAACACGGTCCCCGAGCGGTTCCGCGAGCACACCTCCGTATTCCACAACCCGGTCGTGTTCGTCCCCCGCCTGAAGCCGGACGAGTTCGTCCGCGTCGCCGAGGAGATCGCGCGGCGGCTCGGCGCCACCTCGCGCGACGCGGTGATGATGCTCCCGCTCGGCGGCACCGGCCGGTACGCGATGGAGGGCGGCCCCCTCCGCGACGAGGAGGGGGACCGCGCCTTCTTCGCCGCCCTGAAGTCCGCGCTCCCCCCGGCCGTCGAGGTGATCGAGCGGGAGACCCACGCCGAGGATCCGGCGTTCGTGGACGAGTGCGTCGACCGCCTGATCGCGATGATCGAGGCGCGGACGTGAACCCTCGCCCCGGACGCGCGCGGTGATCGACGGGCTCGACGAGCTCCGGAACCCGCGCGGCGAGCGCCTTGACGCCGTCCACACGGCCGCCGCGCCCGGCGCCCCGGCGGCGGCCGGACCGGACGCGCTCGTCGCCGTCGCCCACGGCGTCACGTCGCACCACGACCGCCCTTGGCTCGTCGCCCTCTGCGACGCGCTCTCCGCCGCCGGCGTCGCGTCGGTCCGGTTCTCGTTCGCCGGCAACGGGCGGTCCGAGGGGCGCTTCGTCGACGCCACGATCTCGAAGGAGGTCGACGACCTCGGCGCCGTCCTCGACCTCCTGGTCGACCGGGCGGGACGCCGCGTCGCGTACGCCGGGCACAGCATGGGCGGCGCCGTCGGGACGCTGCGCGCGGCGGACGACGACCGAATCGCCGCGTTCCTCTCGCTCGCCGGCATGATGCACGTCACCCGGTTCGTCGACCGTCACTTCGGCGACCTCGTCCCTGAACGCGACGTGATGCTCGGGAAGCCCGAGTGCCCGCTCTCGCTCGCCTTCGTCGACGACGCGCGCCGGATCGGCGACGTCCTCGACGCCGCGCGCCGCGTCCGGTGCCCCTGGCGGATCGTGCACGGGACCGCGGACGAGATCGTCCCGTTCGCGGACGCGGAGGACGCGGCGAAGGCGTCGGAGGGACGCGCCGAGCTCGTCCCGCTCGACGGCGTCGACCATCGTTACACCGGGGCGCACGACGCGATGGTCGACGCCGCCGTCCCCTGGCTGATCGCGTCGCTGTCGCGCTGAGGCGGACGATCGGCCCGCGGTGCCCCCGGCCGCTCAGCCGAACGTCATCGCCAGGCCCCGGCTGAACGACGCGCCGAGCGGCGCCCCGGGGTCGAACTCGACGACCTGGAGATAGAGCGACACCCCGCAGAGCGTCGGGTCGGCCGGGACGACGGCCGGGAGGAGGAGACCCGCCGGCCCGATCGGCAGCGGGAAGACGAGCGTCGGGATCGGCTGGACGAGGAGGACGCCCCCGAGCGACGTCGGAAGGCTCGCCGGCGCGCCGCCGAGGAGGAGGAACGCGGTGGTCGGCGCGCCGAGCGAGTTCCCGATCACGAGACCGAGCGGCTGGCCGACGAGCGGCAGCCCGGCCGGGGCGAGCGCCGGGACTCCGTTCGTCCCCGTGACGCCCGCGCCGTAGTTCGACCAGCCCGGCGCCCCCGACGGACAGACCGCCGACCCGGCGCCGCACGCCCACGCCACGAGGTTCGCGGCGAGGACGGCGTTGTCGTTCGCGGTGATCGTCGCGTCCGTGAAGAGGCTGTGGTCCCCGGTCACGACGACCCGTCCGCCGTCCTCGAACCCGGTCGACGGCTCGAGGACGACCAGGAACGGGTTCCCCGCCGAGTCGTCTCCCAGCCGCTGGGCGTCGCTCCCGAACGAGAAGGTGCAGTTCCCGACGTACCGGTACGTCCCGACCGACGCGGTGATCGGATGGACCGGCGGGACCGGCGCGCCGGTCGCCACCGTCGAGATCGCCGTGTACCCGGTGACGCCGAACGGCGCGGTGAACGAGTCGTACGCCGCGAGCGGCGAGATGTCGCCGGTGACGACCAGCGTCCCGCCCCCCTCGACCCACGTGACCAG
>JAUIEL010000712.1 GCA_030428825.1 bacterium | reverse complement strand
CGGCAATCCGCTGAAGGCGGATGGGCAGGCGGAGTTCGCGCTGCTCGGCGCGCCCGCGTCGACGCCGGTCTACGTGATCGCCGGCGCCAGCGCGAACCCGACCCCGACCCTCGGCGGGACGCTCGTGCCGGATCAGGTCGCGCTGATCGTCTCGACGACGACGTCTCCGCAGGGCCGGTTGGTCGTGCCCGGCGTCGCCGCCTTCGGCGTGCCGGTCTCGCTGGTGGTCCAGTGTGCCTACGTCGACGGCTCGCAGCCGAGCGGGGCGGGCTTCTCGAACGCGATCCGCATCGTCTCCGAGTGAGGGCGCGCGTGCGTCGGATCGACGACGCGGCCCCGGGATCGCGGCGGCGATCCCGGGGCCGTGTCGCGGCGGACCGCGGTCCGATTCAGAAGTTCTCGGAGAGCTGCATCGCCTTCGCGACCGCCTGTCCGAACTCGACCTCGTTCTCCGCCGCGAGCATCTCGTCGAGGATCCCCTCGACCATGTCCATCATCGGCGCGAACTGCGCCTTCATCTCGTCGTCGATCTCGAACTCCTCGAGCTCGGCGCGCGCCCGCGCGATGTCGGCGTCCCAGGAGTCGGCGATCTCCTTCGAGACCCAGTAGCCGTCGACGTTCGCGAGCTGCATCTCGGTCGGCGGCGAGCCGTCGGCGGGAGTGATCCGGATCGTCGCCACGCCGTCCGCCTGGGAGAGCGTCTCGGTCTCGTATCCCCCCTCGAGCCACGGGACCCCGAGCTTCTCGACCGCCTCCGGCATCGTCTTGACGATCTCGTCCGAGGAGTCGGCGAGGAGCTCCTTCAGGAACGCCTCGAGGTCGATCGTCTTCAGCCCCTCGACGGTCGCGATCGGTCCGGAGGCGATCTTGCCGTACGCCTCGACCGCGCCGTCGAGCTGGGTGTTCACCTCTTCCATGTCCGCGCCGGCGGTCATCATCGCGACCATCGGGTGCTTCAACAGGAAGTCGCGCTTCTCGTCGAGCACGCGGACGACCTTGCCGACGACCTCGAAGCCGCGGTCCCAGATCTCCGGGTCCATCTTCTCGCCGAACGTGTGGACGAGTCCGGTGACGTCCGCCTTGTAGCGGGGCGGGAACGTGTCGAGCACGTCCTGCGGGCGCCCCTCCTCGAGCGCCTGCGAGAGCTGCCGGATGCTCTGGTCCGGCGCCGGTCCGGAGTCGGAGCAGCCGACGACGAAGGCGGTGACGAGGGTGACGGGGACGGCGACGCGAAGCTTCATGGGGTTCTCCAGCTCCCGAGGAAGCCGGACGTTACCGGCCTTCGTTACCGGGTTCATGCCGAAAAGGAGCCGAGCCCCGGTCGCCGGGCGGGCGAGGGGGCTCGGCGACGACGATCGGGGCGCCGTTCAGTCCTCGAACGACCACTCCGGGAGACGGCCGGGGATCGGGCCGGCGCCGGCCTCGGCGAGCTTCTCCTGCAGGGCCGCGAGGTCGGTCTCGACGAGCTGCCGCAGGTCGGCGAGCAGCGTCGCGAACGCCTCGCCGGCGTACCGGTACTGGTCGCGCTCCGTCCGCGTCGGCGCGTGGCTCGTCTCCCACTGGTTCCCGACGATCCCGAAGACGCGCGACCGGAGCGACGGCGGCGTCGGCTCCTGGCGTCGGCTGACCGACGAGTCGCCGTTCATCACGATCTTCATCGCCTCGAGCCGCTCGCTCATCGCCTCGACGTCCTTCAGGAGCGCCGGGTCGGCGCCGGGCGTCAGCAGCACGGCCTGCCGGCAGAGCTTCAGCCGCTCCTCGGCGTCGCCCATCGCGTCGGACGCGCCGGAGACCGCGCGCTGCAGCAGCTCGACCTTCCGGCGGAACGCGAACGCCTCGTCCTGGTCCTCCGCCGCGAGCGTGGCGAGGCCGAGCGGCACGACGCGGAACGGCTCGGGGCCGGCGACGTCCCGGATCTCGCCGTCGACCACCTTCTGCAGCCGGACCGAGTAGGTCCCCGGGAGGCAGAGCGGTCCGTCGCCGCCGTCCCCGGACGCCCGGACGGACGCGCGCGTGACGTGACGGAGGTTCCAGGTCGCGCGGTGGAGCCCCTTCGACTTCGACGCGCCGAGGCGACGGACGACGTTCCCGTCGGCGTCCTCGATCGTCAGGAACATCTGCGGCGCGACCTCCTGGTCCTCGGCCCGCAGCGTGTCCATCGACGGGTACGGCGGGGTCTCCCCCTCCTTCCGCGCCTCCTTCTCCGCCTCCTTCCGCTCGTCCTTCGACGTCTTCAGGCTCTCCTTCAGGTACCAGGTGAACGTCGCCCCGAACGGCGGGTTCGGCGCGGTGTAGAACGACGCCCCCTGCGAGCCCTTGCCGCCGCGCCCGCCCAGCCGGCTGCGCGGCACGTACAGCAGCGCGTCGGCGACCGGCGTGAAGAACGCCTCCTCCGTCTCGAGCCGCTCCTCGGTCAGGTGCCGCAGCGGCGAGTAGTCGTCGAGGACGTAGAAGCTCCGGCCGAACGTCCCGAGCACGACGTCGTTCTCCCGGCGCTGGAGGTCCATGTCGCGCACGGCGACGTTCGGGATCCCGGCCGCGAGCTTGTGCCACTTCTCGCCGCCGTCGAGCGTCACGAAGCAGCCGAACTCGGTCCCCGCGAACAGGAGGTCCTCCTTCACGTGGTCCTCCATCAGGCACCAGACGATGTTCCGGTCCGGGAGGTCTCCCACGATCGAAGTCCAGGTGCGCCCGCGGTCGTCCGAGCGGAGGACGTACGGCGCGAAGTCGCCGTCCTTCATGGCGGAGAACGCGGCGTACACGCGGTCCTTCGAGTGCAGCGACGCCTCGAGCCGGCTGACGTACGGCCGGTCCGGCACCTCGGGGAACGTCTCGATCTTCCGCCACGTCCCGCCGCCGTCCTCGGTCACCTGGATCAGGCCGTCGTCGGTCCCGACGTACAGGAGCCCTTCGACCAGCGGCGACTCGGAGAGCGACACGATGTTGCCGTAGAACGACGTCGAGCGGTTCTTCGAGACCGCGGTCTCCGGCCAGACCTTCCCCATCACCTCGAGCGTGTTCCGGTCGATCTGCCGGGTGAGGTCCGGCGAGACGACCTCCCACGACTCGCCGCGGTCGTCGGAGCGGAAGAGGTGCTGCGCGCCGATGTAGATCCGCGTGTGGAGGTGCGGCGAGATGATGAGCGGCGAGTCCCAGTTCCAGCGGTACGGGGCGTCGCCGGGGCGCTCGCGCGGCTTGATGTCGAACACCTCGCCCGAGCGGCGGTCGTGGCGGACCAGCCCGCCGTACTGCCAGAGCGAGTAGAGGATGTTCGGATCGACCGGGTCGGCGACCGTCTCGTAGCCGTCGCCGCCGACGGTGACGAACCAGTCCTCGTTCGCGATCCCCGCGCGCGACGTCGTCTGCGACGGGCCGCCGTGCGAGTTGTTGTCCTGGGTGCCGCCGTAGACGTAGTAGAACGGCTTCTGGTCGTCGACGCTGACCCGGTAGTACTGCGTGATCGGC
>JAUIEL010000711.1 GCA_030428825.1 bacterium | reverse complement strand
GGCTCGACAGCGCCTCGAGCACGCCGGCCCGGGTGAGCCGGGCGACCGCGGCGGCGAGCGGGGCGCCGAGCGAGACGGCGGGGAGGAGGACGTGCCGGAACGAGTCGAACCCGGCGACCGGGAGGACCGGCCAGACGAAACAGAAGACGAGGACGAGGAGGGTCGCGAGCACGAAGTTCGGGATGGCGAGCCCGAGCGCGAACGCCGACGAGAGCGCGAGGTCGAGCGCCTTCCCGCGGCGGGCCGCGGCGAGCAGCCCGGCCGGCACGCCGAGGAGGAGCGCGACCAGGAGCGCGGCCGCTCCGAGCGCGGCGGAGCGGGGGAACGTCTCCGCGATGATGTCGTTCACCGAGAGGTCGCGGTACGAGAACGACGGGCGGAGGTCGAACCGGAGGAAGACGTCCCGGAAGTACTCGGCGTACTGGACGACCAGCGGCTGGTCGAGCCGGAACTTCGCCTCGATGTTCCGGAGGATCTCCGGCGGGAGCGACCGCTCGGAGTCGAACGGCCCGCCCGGGGCCAGCCGCATCAGGAAGAACGAGCCGGTGAAGACGACGACCAGGAGGAGGACGATCGATAGGAGCTTCCGGAGCAGGAAGAGGAGCATGCCTCACTCCCCCCGCGCGCCGCGGCGGATCGACAGGCGGTCGAGCGGGTGGACGTCGAGGAGGTTCGTCGTGAACCCCTCCACGTGCGGCGCCACGAGGTTCGGCTGTCCGCGGAACGTGAGCGGCGCGATCGGACCCTCGGTCAGGAGGAGCGCCTCCGCCTCGCGCAGGACCTCCGCGCGGGTCTCGAGGTCGACCATCCGGGACGCGCGGTCGAGGAGGGCGTCGTACCGCGGGTCGCTCCAGCCGGTCCGGTTCGCGCCCGCGTCGGCCCGGAAGCAGTCGAGGAACGTCGCGGGGTCCGGGTAGTCGCCGTACCACGTGCCGAGCGCGACGTCGTACTTCAGGCTCCGCATCGAGTCGAGCGCGACCTTCTGCTCCTGCGGCACGGCGCGGAGTCGCACCCCGAGCACGTCGCGCAGCCGGGCGACCAGCGCCTCGGCGACCGCGCGGGCGGTCTCGTCGGCGACGTACAGGAGTTCCAGCTCGGGGAGGCCGCGCCCGCCCGGGAACCCCGCCTCCGCCAGCAGTCTCCGCGCCGCCTCGACGTCCTCCGCCTCGGCGGGGGCCGGCTCGTACCCCGGGAGCGACGGCGGGACGAACGACGTCGCGGGCGCGTCCCCGCGGCGGAGGACGTACCGGCAGAGCGCGTCCCGATCGATCGCCCGGTCGAGCGCGCGGCGGACGCGCGGGTCGTCGAGCGGCGGGCGGCGGACGTGGAAGCGGAGGAAGTTCGTCGCGAACGCCGGCCCGAGGCGGAGGTCGTCCCGGCCCCGGAGGTGGGGGACCGCCGCGGCCGGGATCGCGTTCACCCAGTCGACGGCCCCGGTCAGGAAGAGGCCGAGGGCGGTCGCCTTCGACTCGATGGCCAGCGCGTCGACGACGGCGAGGTCGACGCCGTCCCGCCCGTGCCACGTGTCGCTCCGGAGGAGACGGAGCCGCTCGCGAACCCGCCGCACCCCGACCCGGTACGGGCCGTTGGTGACGAGGTGATCCGGGTCGGTCCAGGAGTCCCCGTGCCGCGACACGAGGTCCCGCCGGAGGGGCATCGCCGAGAAGTGAGCCGCGAGCGCCGGGAAGTACGCGCACGGGCGGGAGAGCCGGACGACGAACGTCCGCGGGTCCGGCGCCTCGACGGCGTCGACCGCCTCGAACAGGAAGGTGTTCGGGCTGCCGGTCTCCGGGTCGAGGAGGCGGCGCCACCCGTCGACGAAGTGGCGGGCCACGACCGGCGCCCCGTCCGACCAGCGGGCTTCGGCGCGGAGGGTGAACGTCCACGTGGTCCCGCCGTCCGTCCCCCGGATCTCCTCCGCCGCCGCGGGGACCGCGGCCAGCGTCTCCGGGTCGATGCGGGTCAGCCCCTCGAAGAGCGACTGGATCACCCAGCCGTCGGAGACGGACGAAGCGTCGGCGGGGTCGAGGGTGCCGTACTCCTTCGGCAGGACGAACGTGAAGTCGGCCGGAGGGAGGGGGCGGGGGCGTCCCAGGACGAACGCGGCCGCCGGCAGGGAGAGGAGGAGGAGGAGCGCGGCGACCGGGCGCAGCGACGAGGTCATGGGAGCTTCCCCGGGGTCGGCCCCCTCAGCATACGGCCGGCGGTGCGGAGTTCGAGTGCAACGAGGAGAGCCCGTCGCGCCGGCGGGCGGGACGGGCTCTCTCGAGGCGCGTCGGCGCGTCAGTCGACGCTCAGGAGTCGCGCCACGGGGCGAGGTTCGTGATCGACGCCTTGACGATGACGATCAGGTTCTGCGCCTCGTCGGCGAGCCCCTTGTGACGGAAGAGCGCGCCGACGACCGGGATCCGGCCGAGCCACGGCACCTCGGCGGTGCGGTTGACGTAGTGGAGCTTCTTCAGTCCGCCGAGGACCATCGAGCCGTTGTCCGGCACGCGGACCGTCGTGTTGGCGGTCTGGACCTCCAGCTCGGGGAGCTGGAACGAGACCGGGATCGAGAAGCCCGCGAGCGAGGTCGTGAACTCGCGGATCGGCCGGAGCAGGTTCGCGATCGTCGCCTGGATCTCGAGCGTGATGTACTTCCGGTCGTACGAGATCGTCGGCCGGACGTCGAGGACGACGCCCTCCTGGATGATCCCGATGTTCGGGTTCGCGATGAACGCCGAGTTCGCGACGTCGACGTCGAAGTCCTGAACGAACGACACCTGGTTCGTCACGGTGACGTAGGCGCGCTCGGTGTTGTAGACGGTCAGGATCGGGGCCGAGATCTCGGTGGCGTTGAGCGACTTCTCGACCGCGCGGATCACCGCGTTGTACTGGTCGTCCCCGCCGAAGAACGCGATCTGGAGGGCCGCGCCGCCGGTCGTGGTGAGCGTGCTGCCGAGCGCGGTCTCGAAGAAGTTGTTCGTGAACGCGCGGACGTCCCCCTCCGACCCGTCGTTGAAGAACGCGCCCGCGAGCGGGTTCAGGCCGGTGCCGGTGGCGAGGCCGGGCCCGTTGTTGTCGAGCGCCTGGCCGGCGTTGTCCTCGAGACCGTAGGTGACGTCGTTCAGCGGGACGTCCGGGCCGAGGCTCGAGCCGCCGAGGCCGCGGAAGTCGGTGCCGATCTCCTGGATGAACCCGTCGGTGATCGTCACGAAGTGCGACTCGATCGTGATCACCGAGCTGGAGAACCGGCGGAGGTCGTCGAGGAACTGCGCGACCTCGAGCTGAACCTTCGGGGTGTGGATCACCAGGATCTGGTTGTTGTTCGCGGTGTCGATCGAGAAGTTCCCGGTGTCCCAGGTGTCCCGCGCGATGTTCTCGCGGATCAGGTTCACGATCTCCTCGGGCTGGACGACGGAGTCGCCGAGGCACCAGAGCGCGGGGTCCTCGTCACTCACCACGGCCGGCAAGGGGAGGAAGAT
>JAUIEL010000710.1 GCA_030428825.1 bacterium | reverse complement strand
GATCGATACAAGGTCCCGCGCATCGCCTTCGTGAACAAGCTCGACCGGATCGGGGCGAACTTCGACCGCGTCGTCCAGTCGATCCGGACCCGCCTCGGGGCGAACGCCCTCCCGGTCTCGTTCCCGGTCGGCCTCGAGCGCGACCTCTCCGGCATCGTCGACCTCGTGCGCGGGAAGGTCCGCCGCTTCTCCGAGGAGGACGACGGGATGACCGTCACCGAGGAGGAGCTCCCCGACGACCTGCGGGAGGAGTACGAGCGTCGCCGCGCGGAGCTGATCGAGGGGCTCGCGGACATCGACGACGACATCGCCGAGCGGTTCCTCGCCGAGGAGGAGATCGGCGAGCGCGAGCTCGACGACGCGCTTCGGCGCGTGACCCTCTCGTTCAAGGCGGTCCCCGTCCTCTGCGGCTCCGCCCTGAAGAACAAGGGGGTCCAGCTCGTCCTCGACTCCGTGGTCCGCTACCTGCCGGCGCCTCCCGAGTCGAAGGCGGTCGTGGGGATCGACCCGAAGAAGGAGGCGGAGGTGACGCGCCTCCCGAGCGAGGACGAGCCGCTCGCGGCCCTCGTCTTCAAGACGGTCCACGACTCCCACGGCGAGGTGGCGTTCGTCCGGGTCTACTCCGGCCGGCTGAAGAGCGGCGAGGCGGTCTTCAACCCCCGGGAGGGGAAGCAGGAGCGGATCAACCGCCTCTACCTCATGCACGCGGACGAGCGGGAGGCGATCGAGGTCGCCGGCCCGGGCGAGATCGTCGGCGTCGTCGGGCTGAAGTTCACGAACACGGGGGACACGCTCTGTCCCCGTCACCACCCGCTCCTCCTGGAGGGGATGGTCTTCCCCGAGACGGTGATCGACATGTCGATCGAACCGCGGACGTCGAAGGACAAGGACACGCTGGTCGACGCGCTCGGCATCCTCGCCAAGGACGACCCGACGTTCCGGTGGAGCGTCGACGAGGAGACCGGGCAGACCCTGATCTCCGGGATGGGGGAGCTCCACCTCGAGGTCCTGAAGAACCGCCTCCTCTCCGACTTCAAGGTCGACGCCCGCGTCGGCCAGCCGCGGGTCGCCTACAAGCAGACGATCGAGGGCCCGGGCACGGCGTGGGGAGAGTTCCGCAAGCAGGTCGGCGGGAAGCCGCTCTACGCGAAGCTGAAGCTCCGGGTCGAGCCCGGGGACGGCGCGGAGACGTTCCGGTTCGGGAACGAGGCGACCGAGGCCCGGGTCCCGCGGATCTACGTCCCGGCGATCGAGGCGGCGGTCCAGTCGGCGGCGGTCTCCGGTCTCGGCCTCGGGTTCTCGGTCATCCGGATCCGGGCGACCGTGCTCGACGGCGATTGGGTCGAGGGAGAGACGAACGACACCGCGTTCTCCGTGGCCGCGGAGCAGGCGTTCGACGAGGCGATGCGCAAGGGCGGGGTCCAGGTCCTGGAGCCGATCATGGCGTTCGAGGTCCGGACGCCGTCCGAGTACATGAAGAACGTCATCGGCGACCTGAACACCCGGCGGGCGACGGTCTCCGAACTCGTGACCGACGAGGAGCCGGTCCTGGTCCGGGGGCACATCCCGCTCTCCGGGACGTTCGGCTACTCGACCACGATCCGCTCCCTCTCCCAGGGGCGGGCGTCGTGCTCCCTCGAACCGGCCGACTACGCCGTCGTGCCGGAAGAGGTCTCCCGCAAGCTGACCCTCTGACCCGCTTTCCCGGTCCCCGCGGGGGCGGTCCGGTGGGGCTCCCTCGCCGGCGTCGTCGGCGGGACGGACCGGGCGCCGGGACCGCGCGAACAAATATTCGGCACTCCCCCTTCAGGGGCGAGGTTTGGGTTGACTCCGGGCGCTGCTCCTCTAAACTGCCCGGTCTTTGTGCGCCCACTCTAAGTGAAGTGCAGTGCTGACCCTGCGGAAGGGTAAGCGGCTCTCCGGGGCGGAGTTGGCCCGGTCGGGGAAGCTCCGCCGCGAGGCGCTGCGCGAGGGTGCGCGACACCGAGTCCGAGGATCCGTTCCACGTTTGGACCGCGTTCGATGCTGAACCAGAAGATCACCATCCGTCTCGAGGCGTTCGACCACGAGGGGCTCGATGCTTCGGCGACGGAGATCGTCGACACGGCGAAGCGCACGGGCGCCCGCGTCGCGGGTCCCATCCCGCTGCCGACGCGCATCGAGCGGTACACGGTCCTCCGCTCGCCGCACATCGACAAGAAGTCGCGCGAGCAGTTCGAGATCCGCACGCACAAGCGGCTGATCTACATCACCGACCCGACGGCGAAGACGGTCGACTCGATCAGTCGGCTGAACCTCCCCGCCGGCGTCGACATCCGGGTCAAGGCCTAGGTCGCCCGCGGGGCTTCGAAGAGGACGCACGATGAGCGCGCCGAAGTACATGATGGGGCGGAAGGTCGGGATGACGCACGTCTTCACCGACGCCGGCGAGCAGATCCCGGTCACCGTGATCACGGCCGGTCCGTGCCGGATCTCGCAGGTGAAGAACGCCGAGAGCGACGGCTACTTCGCGGTCCAGGTCGCGTACGAGCCGGTCCGCGAGAAGGTGCTCTCGAAGCCGCGGAACGGTCACTTCAAGAAGGCGGGGATCGACTCGCACCGCTTCCTCCGCGAGGTCCGGCTCGACGAGCCGGCCGAGCTCGAGGTCGGCGCCGAGTTCAAGGTCGACGTCTTCGAGCCGGGCGACCGGGTCGACGTGATCGGCACCGTGAAGGGGCGTGGCTTCCAGGGCACGATCCGCGCCCACAACTTCAAGGGCAAGCGCCGGACCCACGGCAACATGAACCAGCGCGGCCCGGGCGCGATCGGCATGCACTCGCAGCCGGGCGAGGTCCTGAAGGGGCAGCGGATGGCGACGCACTGGGGCGACGAGCGCGCGACCGTGCGGAACCTCGAGGTGATCGAGGTCGACGCCGAGAACAACTCGATCGTCCTGCGCGGCGCCGTGCCCGGCGCGCGTCAGGGGTTCGTCCAGATCCGCGCCGCGCGCGCCTGTCGCGCCCGCAAGGAGTCGTGAGGAGACCGATGGTCGACGTGACCTGCTACAACGCCGGCGACGGGAGCATCGGGGCGGTCGACGTCGACCTCGCCCCGTTCGGCGACGTGGTCCGGAAGAAGCTGCTGCGCCAGGCGTACCTCCACTACACGGCGGCGCACCGGCTCGGGACGCACTCGACGCTGACCCGGGCCGAGGTGGCGCACAGCGAGCGGAAGCCGTGGCGTCAGAAGGGGACCGGCCGCGCCCGCGCGGGCGACTTCGCCTCCCCGATCTGGCGGAGCGGCGGCGTCGCGCACGGTCCGAAGCACCGCAGCTACGTGAACGGCCTGCCGCGGAAGATGCGCCGCGAGGCGCTCCGGTCGGCGCTCCTGGCGAAGCTGCGCGACGGCGAGGTCCGCCTGGTCGAGGGGCTGAAGTTCGACGCCCCGAAGACGAAGCAGGCGGTCGAGATCCTCGAGAAGCTCGAGGCCGGC
>JAUIEL010000709.1 GCA_030428825.1 bacterium | reverse complement strand
CGTACCGGCGACGGCGCTCCGGCCGAGCGCCAGCAGCACGAAGCAGATCGCGTACGTCGCCGAGATGTGCAGCACCTTCGCCCGCGAGGCGACCATCAGCCCGACCAGCCAGATCACGAGGTTCGCGGCGAGGTCGTTGCCGAACTCGTGGGACAGGATCGCGACCTTCGCCGGCGCGAGGAGGACCAGGACGGCGATGCCGAAGTTGCTGGGGTTCCAGAGGTGGCGCCCCTGCATCCGGAGGACGTACTTCGAGGCGATCGAGAGCGCCGCGCCGATCACGAACGGCCAGAACAGCCCGCCGGCCGGCCGGATGAGCATCGCGAGGCTGATCCCCGAGATGTAGGAGCTCTGGATCATCGGCCAGCGGCCGAGCAGGAAGAGCGAGAGCAGGATCTCCGTGCCGACGCAGACGCCGAGGGTCGCCGCGAGCTTCTCGTACCCCCCGACGATCCCGAACTTCCATTCCCCGACCACCAGGATCAGGGTGATGAACGCGGTGATGAGGTTCTTCGGGCCGAGCCAGACCTTCACGCGCGCGCCGAGGGACGGCGCGACCGCGGCGGCGGCGGACGAGGAGGACGACGGGGACGTCATGGGGAGGGCTCGCGCAAGGAGTGGACGCGGTCGAGCTCGACGTCGGCGATCGTCTGCTCGAGACCGGAGGGCCAGCGGACGCGGGCCTCGACCGGACCCGGCGCATCGCCGAGCCCGAAGTGGAGGCGCCGCTCGTTCTGCGAGGAGAACCCGCACGCCGACGTGACGACCTGCATCTGGGTCCCGCCGGCGAACGAGACCGTCACCTCGGCGCCGAGGGCCCCGGTGTTCCCGCCCGCCCCCTCCAGCGCGAACGACACCCAGCGGTGGCCGGTCTCCGACCGGTTGCGGTAGTAGAGGAGCGGGCCGCTCTGGTTCGCGATCGCCACGTCGAGCCGGCCGTCGCCGTCCCCGTCCAGCAGCGCCACCGCCCGGCCGTCGTACCGGTCGTCGATCCCGACCGCCGCCCCCGCCTCGACGAACCGCGCCTGGCCGCCGTCGTTGAACAGCACCCGCGTCCGCTCGTAGCCCGACAGGCTCCGGTCCTCGATCGGCGGCCAGTGCGCCGCGTCGGTGATCACGTCCGCCGTCGCGATGCCGAGCTTCGACATCTGGTACCAGTAGTCGCGCTCGCGGCTCGCCGAGATGAAGCCGTTCACGACGACGAGGTCCTGCAGGCCGTCGTTGTCGAGGTCCCCGAACTGCGCGCCCCACGCCCAGCCGCAGTCGGCGGTCGGACCGTCGGCGAACTGGACCATCCCCGCGCCGTGGTCGAGGTAGTTCACGCGGAGGTTGTTCCCCTGGAACAGGTACCCCCGCTTGGAGATGTTCGTGACGAAGACCGACAGCCGGCCCTCGTTGAAGACGTCGCCGAGCGCCACGCACATCCCGCTCTTCGACTCGCGCTCGAGGCCGATCCCCTCGGCGAGCTCGAACCGTTCGCCGCCGCGATTCAGGAACAGCTCCTCCGGCCCGTAGTCGTTCGCGACGTACAGGTCCGGCCAGCCGTCGCGGTCGAAGTCCGCGGCGACCGCGGCGAACGTCCAGCGCGTGCCGACGACGCCGACCTCCTCCGCGACCTCCCGGAACGTGCCGTCCCCGTTCCCCCGGTAGAGGAAGTTCCGCCCGCCGTTGCGCGAGAACTCGAAGCTGTCCTGCATGATCCTCGTGGAGTTCACGTTCCAGAGGTCGTGCTCCTCCGAGAAGTAGCACCCGACGAACAGGTCGAGGTTCCCGTCGCGGTCGTAGTCGAACCAGGTCGCCGCGTTCGCGTTGACCCACCGCCCCACGCCGGCGCGCTCGGTGACGTCCTCGAACCGGAGGTCGCCGAGGTTTCGGAACAGGCGCGGTCGCCCGTACATGACGACGAAGACGTCGTCGAGACCGTCCCCGTCGAAGTCGCCCCAGACCGAACCCATCGAGCAGCCGACGCCGTCGCGGTTCAGGTCGGCGAGCCCCGCCTCCGCCGCCCGGTCCTCGAACGTCCCGTCGCCCCGGTTCACGAACAGCGCGTTCTGGCCGCCGTCCTCGCTCGTCACGACGTACAGGTCCGGGTCGCCGTCGGCGTCGGCGTCGACCACGGAGACCGCCGCCCCGACCGCCGCGACCTGCGGGGCGACGTTGGCGATCCGCGGGTCGAGCGACGTCGGCCGGTGCTCGAAGTCGAGTCCGACGTCGCGGGCCGACTCGACGAACCGGACCCCCGGCCGGACGTCGCTCGCGTCCTCCGACGAGAGGTCCGATCGGTCACACCCCTCGCGCCAGACGAACGCGACGAGGGCGACGAAGACGACGTTGGTGATCCAGCGGCGGAGGAGAATCGGCATGGTGCGGCTCGGGAAACGGTCCGATCGAACCTATCTCGAATCGGAACGACCGTCCACTTCCACCGGGCCCCGTCGCGCGGGCGAATCCGGGCCGCGGCGCCGGTCTTCCCGCCGGAACCGGCGCGAACCGCCGAAGATGTCGCTCCGGAGCGCCGGCGCTCCCGAAGCGAAGATGGACCCCGAGAATCGAGAGCCCCCTCTGGTCGAAGCGCGCGGACTCCGCCGGACGTTCGGCGGTCGGACCGCCGTCGACGGGGTCGACCTGACGATCCGACGCGGCGAGGTGGCCGGGTTCCTCGGCCCGAACGGCGCCGGGAAGACGACCACCCTCCGGATGCTCGCGGGGCTGCTCGTCCCGACCGCGGGGGAGGTCCGGATCGGCGGCCGCGACCCGGTCCGCGAGGGGCGAGAGACCCGCCGGATCACCGGGTTCGCGCCGGACACCCCGCCGCTGTACGACCATCTGACCGCCCGCCAGCACGTCGAGTTCGTGGCGGAGCTCTGGGACGCCCGGGACGCGGGTCTCGCCGCGCGGGTCGACGCGCTCCTCCGCGCCGAGGGACGCGCGGCGGCGAACCTCGTGCGGCGACGCGAGGGGCGGCGGCTCCTCGGCGCGCACGCGGTGACCGCGGGATGCGTCGCGCTCGGAGCGACGTTCGTCGGACGGGCGACCGTCGCCGCGCCGCCGGTGGTCGAGGCGCTCCGCGCCGATCCGTCCGGAGACGCGGGCCGGCTCCTCGGGGCCCTCCTCGTCGTGGTCCCGGCGCTCCTCCTCGGTTCCCTGGCGTTCGCGCCGGCCCGCCGCGAGCTGTTCGAGGCGGCGGCGGCCGCGGCCGCGGCGCTCGTGGTCGGAGGACTCCTCCTCGGCGGCCTCGCGCTCGCCGCGCTCGGCTTCGCCGTCGGCGTGCGGAACACGCGGCGGCTTCTCGGTCCGGAACGCTGACCGGCGCCCGCCGCCTCAGCGGTAGTAGAGGATCAGGTAGACCGCCAGCAGGAGCGCCGCGAACAGCGCGCTCGTCCCGATCGGGACGGTGCGCCCGAGCAGTCCGCGCGGGCCATGCAGCTCGCGGGCGAGCGCGACGACGACCTCCGCCGCCGCCTTCCCGACC
>JAUIEL010000708.1 GCA_030428825.1 bacterium | reverse complement strand
GGGTGAGTCCGGCGCGACCCAGCGACCGGTCGAATTCGACGCCGAGCCCGCGCCGGAGATCGCCGCCAACGGCAAGGAGACGCTCGTCGACTGGCGCTGGACGGCGGACGGCCTCGAGGTCCGCGGTTTCCTGGTCGAGGCGCGGGCGACGCCGCCGCGGTTCCAGGCGGTGCTGGTGCACGGACTGTTCCGGAACGCGCTCGAGCTGGAGCGGCCGGCGGCGTGGCTGCACGAGCTCGGCGGCGACGTCCTGATGCTCGAGATGAGGAACCACGGGGGGAGCGGGCGAGGGGCGCCGGGGTTCGGGCTCCGCGAGCGGGAGGACGTCCTCGCCGCGGTCCGGTTCCTGCGCGGTCGCGCGGCGCGAGGCGACGCCCCGCTCCTCCTGTACGGCGTCTCGCTCGGCTCGGCCGCGGTCCTCCTCGCCGCGCCGGACGTCGACGGGCTCGGGGCGCTCGCCGTCGACGCGGCGATCCCCGAGTTGGAGGAGGTGTACGAGAACCTCGCCGGCCGGCGGATGGGGCTCCCGCGCCTCTACCGCTGGCTCACGCTCCGCGCGATCGAGTGGCTCGCCGGGTTCGACGTCGACGACGTCCGGCCGGTCGAGGCCGCGCGCCGACTCGATCCCGACCTCCCCGCGCTGGTCGTCGCGGCGGGGCGGGACGTCCGGACGCCTCCGGACGCGGTGCGGAGGGTGTTCGACGCGCTCCCCTCCCCGCCGGGGAGGAAGGAGTTCTGGGAGGACGACGCTGCCTCGCACGGGAAGGTGTTCGAGGAGGACCCGACGGAGTACCGGGCCGCGCTCGGCCGCCTCGTGGAGCGGATGCTCGGGACGGACGGCTGACGGCGATCAGCCGCGCGGGAGGCGCAGCTCGAGCGGCGTCGCCGCGGCGCGGGCCGCGCGTTCGAGGTACCGCTCGCGCGGGATCTCGTACGCGCCCATCGAGGCGAGGTGGTCGGTCAGGTACTGGACGTCGAACAGCTCCACGCCGGCGGCGAAGAGGGTCCGGACCGCGACGACGAGCGCGACCTTCGAGGCGTCGGTCACGCGGTGGAACATGCTCTCGGCGGCGAAGAGCGCGCCGACGCGGACGCCGTACAGGCCGCCGGCGAGCCGGTCGCCGTCCCACGCCTCGACGGAGTGCGCGTGCCCGGCGCGGTGGAGCCGGACGTACGCCTCGATCATCTCCGGGAGGATCCATCGTCCGTCGCGGCGCCGTTCGCCGCACGCGGTCATCACCCCCCGGAGGTCCCGGTCCCAGGTGACGCGGAGTCGGGCCTGGCGCATCCGTCGCGCGAGGCGGCGGGAGACGTGGAGGCGGTCCGGGTCGAGGATCGCGCGCGGGTCGGGCGACCACCAGAGGGGAGGCGTGTCGTCGCCGTAGCACGGGAAGACCCCGTGCGCGTACGCGGCCCGCAGGCGATCGACGGAGAGGTCCCCTCCGATCGCCACGAGCCCGTCCCCGTCCGCGCGACGCGGGTCGGGGAAGACCGGCGGGCCTCCGCGCGGAAGGACGGCCGGAATCTCGGGGGACGGTCGAGACGTCACGACGGTCACGATACCCGACGCGTACGATCCGGCGATGGACGCGCCCGACCCGCTCCGGACCGCGCTCGCCGAGCGGTTCGGCCACCAGGAGTTCCGCGGCTTCCAGCGGGAGGTGATCGAGCACCTCCTCGCCGGGGGCGACGCGCTCGTCCTCCTCCCGACCGGCGGCGGGAAGTCGCTCTGCTACCAGCTCCCGGCGCTCCTCCTGGACGGCGTCACCGTCGTGCTGTCCCCCCTGATCGCGCTGATGCAGGACCAGGTCGACGCGCTCCGGCGGCGGGGACTCCCGGCGACGTTCGTCAACTCCTCGCTGACCCGCGCCGAGCGGGAGAAGCGGGTCGCGGACGTCGTCGCGGGGAAGGTGAAGCTCTTGTACGTCACCCCGGAGCGGTTCCGGAAGCCGGAGTTCGTCGAGGCGATCGGCCGGGTGCGGGTGTCGTTGCTCGCCGTCGACGAGGCGCACTGCGTCAGCGCCTGGGGGCACGACTTCCGGCCGGAGTACGGCCGGATCGGCCGGATCCGCGACCTCCTCGGGCGCCCGCCGACGGTGGCGCTGACCGCGACCGCGACGACGGAGACGCAGGCGGACGTCCGGGCGCGGCTCGGCCTCGAGGGGGCGCGCCTCTTCGCGGGCGGCATCGAGCGCCCGAACCTCCACCTCGCGGTGCGGGAGGTCGCCTCGGACGACGAGCGGTTCGATCGGCTGGTCACGTTGATCCGGGGGATCGCGGGGCCGGGGATCGTCTACGTCGCGCTCATCAAGGACCTGCGCGACCTGCAGGATCGGCTGCTCCGCGTCGGGATCGACGTCCTCACGTACCACGGCGACCTCGACCCCCGCGAGCGACGTCGCGTGCAGCGGGAGTTCCTCGACGCGGACGACCGGGTCGTCCTCGCCACGAACGCGTTCGGCATGGGGATCGACAAGCCGGACATCCGGTTCGTCGTCCACGCGCAGGTCCCCGGGTCGGTCGAGTCGCTGTTCCAGGAGATCGGTCGGGCGGGCCGGGACGGGGCGCCGTCCTACTGCGAGCTCCTGTATCTCGAGGAGCACCTCTCGATCCAGCGGCAGTTCGTCGAGTGGGCGAACCCGGACGCGCGGTTCGTCCGCGGCGTGTTCGACGTCCTCGCGCGGTGGGGGGAGACGCTCCACGCGCGCGAGCTCGACGACCTCCGGAACGAGCTTCTCGTGAAGAACCGGAGCGACGGCCGGGTCGAGACGACGCTCGCGCTCCTGACCGCGGAGGGCGTCCTCGACGGGTCGTTCGAGCGGCGCGACCTCGCGATCGTCCGCCCCCTCGAGAGCGGGGAGGAGGAGCGGGTCGTCTCCTCGGGCAAGCGCGACCGCGACCTCCGCCGCCTCCTCGAGGTCGTCCGCTACGTCCAGGAGTCCGGCTGCCGGAAGCGCGCGATCCACGGATACTTCGGCCTCGACTGGCCGGCGGGGCGAGCGTGCGGCGCCTGCGACCGCTGCGCCGACGAGGAGTCGGTCCTCGCGTCGTTCGAACCCCGCCGCGCCGCCTCCGCGGCGTCCGGCGACGACGCCGCGCCGGTGAAGGTCGGCGACTGGATCCGGGTGAAGAAGCGGTTCGTGGTGACCGTGAAGAGCGTGACCCGGAAGCCGACGGGCGGCTGGGTGGTGCAGGGGCAGAGCGCGGGGGATTTCAAGATCCGCGCGTACGACCTGGGGAAGGTGGGGTGGGAGAGGATGGGGTGAGGCTGGGGGCCGGGGGCTGGAGGGCGCTGGCGCGGAGGGTTGGTGTCGATGAGGGACCGGAGACCCGGCCTTCCCTCGGGCCGTCGCGGTCCTCGTCGGTCACTCAGTCGGCGAAGACGTCCTCCAGTCGCTCCGCGTCGAGCGCCCGGTCGAACCAGCGGTCGAGGTCGGGGAGGGGCGCGGCGTCGATGCGCGCGGCGAGCGCGT
>JAUIEL010000707.1 GCA_030428825.1 bacterium | reverse complement strand
GACGGCCGGCTGGACGTGCTCCGGACGCTGAAGGACCACCTCGCTCTCCTCCCGCCGGACGAGCGCGCGTCGCTGTGCGAGCGGATGAGCTTCGACTCCGGGAAGGAGCGGGCCCGGGAGATCCTCGGGGTCTCGGCCGGGTAGGGGGCCTACCGGGCCGCGGCGAGCGTCACGACGATCGGCTCGAGCGCGCCGGTCGCGGGGACGTCGAGCGCCACCGTCCGACGGACGTGCCCCGCGGCCTCGGCGTGAAGGCGGTACGAGCCGGGCGCGGTCCGTCCGAACCGGAACGCGCCGGTCGCGTCGGTGTACGCGATCGCGGCGCCGTCCGCTCCCTCGAGCCGGACGCGCGCGCCGGCGAGCGCCCGGCGTCCCCGGACGACGCCGACCACCGGCGCCCCCTCGACGTCGATCATCAGCGGGCCGCCGTCGACGGGGAGCCGCCGGTCGAACTCGAGGGCGTCGACGACGACCGTGACCGCCGCGGCGTCGGTCACGCCGAGCACGAACGTCCCGTCCGGCGCGGTCCGCGTCGCCGCCGCCCACCCCTCGTCCGGCGCGTCGACCCACGCCTGCACCAGGCACGCGCCCTTCGCTTCCCCCCGGAGCCGCAGCCGCCCGTGCACGAGGCGCGCTTCGCCCGCGATCGCCCGCGCGAGGTCGACCTCCTCGCGCGCCGTGGCGCCGCCGACGATCGCGACCGGCACGGTCCGGTCGGGCGTCGTCTCGATCAGCGCCCCGTGCGGAAGGCCGCCGCCGGTGACGTATCCCTCGGCGATCCGGAGGTCGAGCGCGTGGTTCCCCGGGGGGAGCCCGCGGAAGGCGAACGATCCGTCGGGGCGGGTGAGCGCGATGCGCGTCGGCGCCAGGCCGTGGCGCGGCCGGTCGAGCAGGCGGAGGACGACCCGCCGGCCGGCGAGCGGCGCGCCGCGGAACGCGAGCCGCCCGACCAGCGCGCCGCCGCGGGCGAGGCCGATCACCGTTTCGGTCGGGGCGCGCACCGTCCGCCGCCGCGGCGCGAAGCCGGCGGCGCGGACCTCGACCTCGAGGCGGCCGGGAGCGAGGTGGGGGAGCGTCGCCTCCCCCCGCGCGTCCGTCGTCGCCGTCGCCACGCTCCCCGGGAGCCGGCCGGTGACGAGGGAGGAGTCGGCGCCGACCTCGCGCGCGACGACCCGCGCCCCCTCCACTCCGCGTCCCGTGGCGTCGTCGACGATCCGCACCCGCAGCGCGCATTCCGGGTCGAGCGTGATCCGGAGCTCTCCGTCGCCTCGCGTCAGATCGATCTCGCCGGTGCGGGGCGCGAACCCGGGCGCGCGCGCCGCCACCCGGTACGGCCGGGCGGCGAGACCGTCGACGCGCACGGCCCCGTCCGGCGCGGCGACCGGCGGGTACGGGGCGAGCGCGGTCTCGAACGCGGTCCTCCCGTCGTCCGCGGGGTGCAGCGCGAGCTCGGCGCCGGCGAGCGGCCGGTCGTCCGCGTCGCCGATCCGGACCTGCATCGAGCGGCCGCGTCGGAGCGGCAGCACGACCGGCCCCTCGACGAACGGCCACGGCCCGTGCGCCGACCATTCGAACGCCCCCGCGCCGCGGACGAGCAGGACGTGCTCCGGCTCGAGCAGCTTCGTCAGCCGGAACGCGCCGTCTTCGTCCGTACGGGTGAAGCGGTAGGCGAGTCCGCTCCCGTCGATCGCGAGGGTGCCGGCGCCGACCTCGACGTCGGCCGCGGGCGCGCCCGACGCGAGGACGACGCGTCCCTCGAGCTCCCGCGTCGGCGCGAGGCGGATCTCGCCGAGGTCGCGCACCGCCGACGGGTCGCCGAGCCGGACGTCGAGCCACCGGCGCGCGAACCACTGGTGGTCGATCGAGATCGTCCCCCGCTGGCTCGGCGCGCAGAAGAGGCGGAACCGTCCGTCGGCGTCGGTCCGGACCCGTCGCGTCGGCACGATCGAGAACGTCCGCGTCAGACAGTGCGGGGCGGGGACGATCGTGTACGGCTGCGAACGCGCGATCCACTCGAGCCGGCCGAGATCGGAGAGCGCGCCCTCCCACGGCAGGTGGAACTCCGGGACGAGCCGGACGATCGCGCGCGGCACCGGGCGTCCGTTCGGATCGACGACGCGACCGAGGAACGCGCGGCGCTCCGGGAGGACGAGCGTTCCGTGGTCGACCTCGCCGTCGACGGCGGTCTGCGGCAGGTCCGAGAAGAGGGTCGAGCGCGGGCCGCCGGAGTCGATCCGAAGCATCGTCCGCGCGTGCGGAGCCGCCGCGATCAGCGAGTATCTCCCGTCGGCGTCGGTCCTCCCCGTGGAGTGCGCGCTCCAGAGCGGCCGCGGAGCGCGATCGAACAGCCAGCGGAGGTCGGGGTCGAGCGTCGTCTCGGGGACGGTGGTCAGGGTCACCTCGACGCCTCGGACCGGCGCGCCGTCGGCGTCGAGCACCCGACCGGTCGCGACCGTCGCGTCGGTCTCCTGCTCCGCGGCGACCCGCTCGACCAGCGCCGGCCGCTCGAGCGCCGGCGGCGGGACCGGCGAGAGGTCGGTCTCCTCGAATCGAGCCTCCCCGGGGGGCTCGCCGGTCGTGACGAGGAGGAGCGCGGCTCCGCCGAGGAGCGCCGCGAGCGCGGCGGGGAGGAGGGGGCGGAGCCTCACCGCGCGCTCCCGGACGGACCGCGGAGGAGGTCGAGGGGAGCGCGAATGCGGGCGAAGCCGGTCAGGCGCCCCTCGTCGTCGACCTCCACGCCCTCCGCGGCGAGGAGGGCGCGCTGTCGGCCGTCGGCGGTGCTCAGGCGGCCCCGACCGTTCACGACCCGGTACCACGGGACGTCCCGGCGGGTCGGTGGGAGGGCCGCGAGGGCGAACCCGACCTGCCGGGCGGCGCGGCGGAGCCCCAGGACCTCGGCGACGTCCCCGTACGTCGTCACCATCCCCTCGGGGACGCGCGCGACCACCTCGAACACCCATTCGTGGAAGCCGGGTCCGACGACGCGGCGGGGACCGTGGCGGCTCGGGTCGTACGGCATAAGTCAGAGATTACTTTTTTCCTCGCGTTCGCGACGTTGGGGTGTCGATACATGGAACAAGGCCGAAGCGCCCCCCCGAGACCGACCGGAACCTGACGGAGACACCTGATGATCCTCGCCCCCTCCTCCCCGACCGCTCGCATCCAGGCTTCCAACGACTCGCTTCTCGCGCGGTTCGCTCGCGCTCGCGCGGCCCGGTCGGCCCGCGCCCGCCGCCGGACGCGGGCCCGGCTCGGAGAGGCGCGTCGGCGGGCTCCTCGCCGCCGGACGCCGGAGTTCGCCCTTCCCGTCCTGATGTCGGGGCACTGAGAAAAGTAATTTCCTCCCCCCGCCGCGCCGGGAGCCGGCCGATAGGGAGGGAGACCCCGCCGGAGGAGACCGCCGTGAGCCCGATCGAGACGCTCTGCCGGAAGCTGCGCGAGGCGCGCCGGGCCTCGGGGATGAAGCAGTCCGAGCT
>JAUIEL010000028.1 GCA_030428825.1 bacterium | reverse complement strand
GTCTGGGGCGACGGCCCGTCCTGCAGCACCTTCACCGACACGTTCATCGTGCTCTTCCGCCCGACCCCGAACGTCGTCTCGTCGACGTTGGCGGTGAACACCTTCGGCAGCTCCAGCACCTCCTCGGTCGTCCCGACGAGGAAGACGTTCGTGCCGGTCGTGGTGACCGCCTTCCGGGCGCCGGTCTCGAGCGCGAGGTGCTCGACGATCGCGTCGGTCGGGTGGACGGGGTCGTTCGTGCCGAGCGCGTAGGCGACCGTGTCGAAGCCGACGTGCAGCCAGCGGAGGCTGCCGCGCGAGACGACGCCGGCGAGGGTCGCCGCGGTCCACGAGGCCCCGCTCTCCCACTCGAAGACGCGGACGGACGGCGCCCCGGCCGCGACGTGGACCCAGGCCGCGCGGCGGCCGTCGGGGTGCAGGATCACGTCCGCGACCTCCTCTCCGAACGCGGGGGTGGCGAGCGGGGTCAGGCCGAGCTCCGGGCGGGCGGCGTCGAGCGCGAACAGGCCGTCCGAACCGAAGAGCGGCGTCAGCCGGAGCACGGTCCGCTGCTCGACGCCGCCGGCCGCGGTGACGACGCGGACCGTGTCGCCGCCGAGCTCCGAGAACGACCCCACCCCGCTCGGGCCGAACTCGCTCCCGGTGAGCGACGTGACGACGCCGGAGACCAGGTCGATCGCGACGACGTCGGAGAGCGCGAGGAACGGATGCGGTCGGAGCACGAACAGCACGCCGCTCCTCCCGAGGGTGAAGGTCCGTCCGTCGGAGACCGCTCCCGGGATCGTGTACGGCGGGAGGATCTCGCCGCTGGTGATCGTGACGTTCACCGCCTCGGTGACGCCCGCGTTCGGCTCGACCCGGAACCGGTAGAAGTCGCCGTTCGAGCTCGAGGCGCCGACGCGCAGGAAGACGGTTCCGAGCGGGCCGAACGTCGGCGAGGAGAACGCGCGGAACGTCGGGGCGAAGAGGTCGTTCCCCGAGAGGGGGTGGACCCGCGGGGGGCCGGGGACGCCGTGTGCGGTGAACGCCACGAACGCCTCCCGGACCCCGCCCACGAGCGCGGTGAAGACGAGCCGATCGCCGCTCGCCGAGAGCGCCGCGCGCGGGGACGGGAGGTCGGCGTCGAGCGGGTCGATCGCGGCGTTCGCGCCGAGCTGCGTGACGTTCGCGATCGCGCCGGTCGTCGTGTCGAACGCGAACAGGTCGGACGCGCTCGCGCTCCGGCCGGCGAAGACGACGAGCCCCCGGTCGGTCGTCAGCAGCCGCGCGTCGATCGTGTCGACGACGGACCCGTCCGCGAGCGGCGGGAGCGGCACCGCGGTCGCCGTCGTCTGCCCGTCGCGGGGCGCGACGTGGAGGACGTCGCTCGCCCCGAGCAGGAGCGGTCGCGCGACGAACACGACGGCGTCGCCCGCGAACGCGACCGCGCGCGGATCGACCTGGACCGCGCCGGCGGGGGTGACGTCGGCCGACACGCCGGCGGCGCCCGGGAGCGGCACGCCGTCGGTCGCCGCCACCAGCACCCGCTGGCCGAGGAGGTCGGACCGCACGGCGGCGACGCGGCGTCCGTCCGGCGCGACCGCGACCGTCGGGTCGATCTCCGCCCCGAACCCCGTCCCCGCCGTGACGAGCGGTCGCATGTGCGCCGTGCGGCGCGACACGACGAGGAGGCCGGTCCGGCCCGTCGCGGTCTCGCGGTACCGGTAGAGGGTGCCGACGTCGCGCAGCTCGATCCGCGGCGCGAGCGGGTCGTCGGTCACGAGGTCGACGCGCGACTCGTCCGCGACGTCGAGCCGATCGTCCATCCCGCCGGAGTCCGCGGACGCGATCGGCAGGAACGACAGCGCGGGGAGGGACGGCTCGGCGGCCGGTCCGGCGGTCAGCGCGTACGACGGGAGGAGCGACTCGCCCGCCCCCTGCACCACCGCGACCGACCCCCAATGGCACTCGGCCGGTTCCATCGTGAACGAGAGGGCCGCCGACACGCCGATCGCGTCGCCGAGCGCCGCGGCCTGGACGAACCCGGGCGCCCCGATCAGGAACGGCGCGTTCGGCAGCGGCGCGCTCCACTCCGCCTGTCCCGGCGCCGTCCCGGCCATCGGCTGCAGGAGGAGGGTCGAGGGGTCGACGAACATCTCGCATCCGGGCCACGCCGACCACTGGACCGAGCTCCAGGAGAAGAGGACCCACGCGTCCGCGCCGGCCGGCACGCCGCTCAGTTCGACGCCGAACCCGTCGTCCCCCAGGAACGCGGGGTTCCGGAGCGACACGCTCGGGACCCCCGACTCCGGGTGCGGGCAGCCGTCTCCGAGGAGCGACCCCCACGGGTCCGCGGCGACGGCCGGCGGCGCGAGCAGGACGACGGTCAGGGCGAGACGGACGGCGGGGCGGCGCATCGGCTTCTCCTCGGGGGACCTCCACTCGGGAGGCGGGAGACGGAGCCGCCGGGCGACGTGACGTCGATTCCGGAGGAATCTCGCGCGGTCGTGGGGCGAGGGGCGCTCCGGCCGTCACGGCGGCGCGTCGACGACGACCCTCCCCGCGGCGCGGAGCTCGCCCAGCCGCTCGAGGAACGCGTCGCGCGGCGCGGGCTCGGCCGGCGGCGGGAGCGCCGCGACGTAGGCGTCGACGACGCCGAGCGCGGCCGGGAAGCCGGGCCGGCCGGCGATCTCCTCGATCCGGCGGGTCGCCGCCCCCGTGTCGCCCGAGAGGACGAGGAGGACCGCGTCCATCGCCAGCAGCATCGTGTGGTCCGGATGGACCTCGAGCAGCGCGTCGATCTCCTCCCGGGCCCCCGCCGCGTCGCCGCGCAGGAGCGACAGCGCCGCCAGCCCGAACGTCCACTGCGGGTCGTTCGGTTGCTCGAGGAGGAATCGCCGGTGGCACTCCTCGAGCGCGTCGAGCTCGCCCCGCTGCTGGAGGACCGTCGCCAGCGCCTCGAACGCGCGCCGCGAGATCGGCCGTCGTTCGAGCACCCTCCGGAGCCGCGCGAGCCCGGCGTCGACGTCCCCCTCCGCCACCTCGATGCGCGCGCGCATCGTCTCGATCGCGGGGTGGTCGGGGTGGACGCGCGCGCACTGGTCGAGGGCGTTCCGCGCCTCCTCCACCGTGCCGGTGACGTTGACCGAGAGGTGGGCGAGCTGGAGGTACGGCACGAGCGCGCGCGGATCGCGGCGGACCGCCTCCCGGTACAGCTCGAGCGCCGCTCCCTCCTCGCCGAGGTACGCCTCGACGCGCGCGCGGTGGTACGCGTCGGCCGCCGTCTCGATCGGACGTTCCCTCCCGCGACGGATCTCCTCCGCCGCCTCCTCCGGCCGCCCGAGGAACGCGAGCAGGAACGCGCGCGCGGAGCGGACGGCGGCGGTGTCGACGCCCTCCGCGAGCGCCGCGTCGTAGTCGGCGAGGACGTCGGCGACGAGCGAGGGCTCCATCGGCGTGTGGTCGGAGGCGACGCTCCGGAGCCGCGCCTCGCCGCGCAGGAAGCGGAGCCGGCCCGGCGACTCGCCGCCGCCGTCGGCGAGCGCCTCGTCGACCCGCGCCGCCGCCTCGTCGAATCTCGCTCGCTCGAGCAGGAGCTCGGCCTCGGCGGCGAGACGGTCGACGCGGGCTTCGGCGCCGCTCCGCCGGGACCGCTCGAACGCGAGCGCCAGCAGCACGATCACCGCCGACGCCGCGACGAGCCCGCGCCGCCGGCGGAGCGCGCGGAACACGCCCCGCCGCACGCGACCTCCGCCGCCGGCGATCGGCGCCCCGCGCGCCGCCGCGTCGAGGTCGAGGGCGAGCGAACGAGCGTCCGGGTAGCGGTCCTCCGGGCGTTTCTCGAGGCAGCGTTCCACGATCCGCTCGACGTCGCGCGGCAGGTCCCGGCGGTGCCTTCGCGGGGACGCCGGCGCGTCGCCGAGGATTCGGCCGTACAGCGTCGAGCGGTGTTCCGCCTCGAACGGCCGCCGTCCGGTCAGCCACTCGTAGAGCGTCACGCCGAGCGACCAGACGTCGGTCTGCGGTCCGAGCGGTCGACCGTCGACCTGCTCCGGGCTCATGTACGCCGGCGTGCCGAGCTCGGAGCCCGAGAGGGTGAGCCGCTCGTCGCCGGAGATCCAGGCCAGCCCGAAGTCGGCGAGCCAGGCGGCGCCGTCCCGCCCGACGAGGACGTTCGCCGGCTTGACGTCCCGGTGAACGATGCCGCGCCGGTGGGCGAGCGCCAGCGCGTCGGCGAGGCGGGCCCCGGCGACGAGGACGTCGACGATCGGGTCGACCCCGCCCCGCGCGATCCGCTCCGCCAGCGACTCGCCGTCGACGTACTCCATCACCAACGCCGGACGACCCGCGAGCGTGACGAGCTCGAGGAGGGAGACGACGTTCGGGTGGCGGAGGCGGGCGACGGCGCGCGCCTCGCGGACGAGGCGGGGGTCCGGCGTGGAGCGGTCGCGGCCGACCTTCAGCGCGACGGTCCGCCCGAGCGAGAGCTGCGTCGCCCGATGGACCGTTCCCATGCCGCCCGATCCGAGGGTCTCCTCGATCCGGAAGTCGTCGACCACGTCGCCGGGCCGGAGCCCCGCGTTCGGCGCGGCGACGAACTCCCCGAGGCGATCGAACGTCTCGACCCGCTTCCGGAGCGCCTCGGCGAGGTCGGGCCGGCGGGCGCAGATCGCGTCGAGCGACACCTCCTCCCCCAGGAGGCGGGCGTCGACGTACTCCGCGACCAGGTCCTCGAGCGAGCTGGAATCGGCGTCGTTCATGGTCGTGCGGCCCGGGCGGGGAGGGGGCGGGGGCGGGGAGAGGGCCCCGGGAGGAAGAACGGAGCCCCGGCCGGAGCGTGACCGATGTCACGCCCCTCCGCCGTCTCCGTTCTTTCCAAGCGGCTCGAATCCGAGACAATGCCCCCGCAGACGGAGGTGAAACCCGCATGCGCTCCATCCTGTTCCGTTCCTCGCTCGTCCTCCTCCCGCTCGCCGCCGCGCTGGCGCCGGCGGAAGGGGCGGACGACCCGTTCTCCCTCGCCGCCGCCCCGAAGGCGTGGGTCCTCCAGACGACCGACTGCATCACCCGCATCCACGCCCACGCGGCGGCGTTCGCCGACTTCGACGAGGACGGGGACGGCGACGTCGTCCAGGCGATGGCGACCCTCGGGCTCGGGTACGCCGAGAACCTCGGCGGCGACTTCACCTGGAAGCAGCTCGACGCGCTCGCCGGGTTCGGCACGTTCAACACCGACGTCGCGGCGGGGGACTTCGACGCCGACGGCCACCAGGACCTCGCCCTCGTCGGGGCGATCGTGGGGAACCCGGGCCAGGGGGTCCTCCGCATCCTGAGCGGCGACGGGAAGGGGAGCTTCGCGCCGCTCCCCGACGTGCCGCTGCCGGGGCTCTTCGGCGCGGTCCTCGTCGGGAACCTCGACGGGGACGGCCGCGACGACGTCGTCGTGACGTACGGACACGAGACGACCGCCGTGGTGCGCCTGGGCACCGGCGCCGTCGTGCCGTTCGACCTCGGGCTGAAGCCGTTCGAGGCGTCCCTGACCGACGTCGACCAGAACGGCGCCGACGACCTCGTCGTGCGCGGCGCGGGGGCGACCGGTCACCGCGTCCTGTTCAACGACGGCGCGGGCGGGGTGGCGCAGACGGTCGACCTCGGCACGAGCGGCTGCTTCGGGTTCCTCGCCGCCGACGTCGACGGGGACGGGGACCGCGACGTCGTCACCACGCGGCCGATCTCCGCCGCCGCCGGCACCGAGCTGGTGCAGGTCGAGAATCTCGGCGGGGCGCAGTTCGGCGCGCCGAAGAGCGTCCCGTTCCTCGGCGGGTTCGCGGTCGCGACCGTCCTGCTCGACGCCGACCTCGACGACGACGGCGACGTCGACCTGCTGATCGGGACCGGGTCGGGGAGCGCGGGCGCGCTGTCGGTGCTGCGCGGCGACGGCGCCGGCGGGTTCACGCACGACGGCGGCGCGTCGATCCTCGCCGAGGACCTCTGGTGGACCGACGCGGCGATCCCGGGCGAGACCGTCCTCCTGACCGGCGACGTGCAGGTGATCCCGGTCGGCCCGGACGGTCGGATCGGCGGCGTCCCGCTCCCGACGCCGAACCCGGGCATCCGGCCGATCGCGGTGGTCGACGTCGACGGCGACGGGCTCGACGACCTGACGGCGCTGAACCTCGTCAGCCAGTCGATCGAGACGTACGTGTCGGACGGCGAGCGCGGCTTCGCGACGCCCGCTCCGGTGCCTCTCCCCGCCGGCGCCTCCCGCATCGCGGCGGCGGACCTCGACGGGAACGGCGTCGACGACCTCGTGGTCTGGGGCTCCGGCGGGGCGACCGGCGTCCGGAACGCGGGCGGCGCGCTGACGCCGGCCGCGCCGACGGGGTTCTCGGTGCCGTGGGTCGGCTTCGAGGGCGCGGTCGGCGACGTCGACGGCGACGGCCGGGACGACCTCGTGCTGGCCCAGAAGTACGAGGCGGCCGCCGTCGTCGGCCTCTCGAACGGGGACGGCACGTTCTCCGAGGTGGCGCTGACGCTCCACGGCCCGCCGGGCGACGTGCGGGTGACCGACGTCGACGGCGACGGCCTCGGCGACCTCGTCTACGCCAGCAAGGCGGACGGGAGCGTGCGGATGCAGCGCGCGCTCGGCGGCGGCGCGTTCGCGGCCCCGACGTACGTCGGGGCGGCGGGCGCGGGGCTCCAGCTCGACACCGGCGACGTCGACGGCGACGGCGACGCGGACGTGGTCGTCGGGACGCTCGAGGGGTTCGAGATCCTGAGCAACGACGGCGCCGGCGCGTTCACGAACACCGCGACGTCGACCGACTGGCCGTTCTCCAAGGGGGACCTGCACCTCGTCGACATGAACGGCGACGGCGCGCTCGACGTCCAGCTCTTCCTCGAGGCGGGCGGGCCGCGTTCCATCGCCCTGGTCGAGAACACGGGCGGCGGCCAGTTCGGCGCCGGCGGGGTCGTCCAGGACGTCGCGTCGGTCACCGGCTGCGTGGTGACCGACTCGCGCCCCGGCGACTTCGACGGCGACGGCCTGCCGGACGTGGCGGTCTCGATCCACGCGTACGACGGCGCGGTCGCCTCGTTGTTCGTCTACTTCAACGACGCGATGTTCCGGAAGCGCGGGACGCCGAGCCTCGGCGGGGCGGTCGAGCTGACCCTCGACGCGCCGGCGTCCTCCGGCGCGCCGTACCTGGTCCTCGCCGGCACGCTCGGCCGCTGGCCCGGCGTCGACCTCGGCGCGGACCGGCTGCCGCTCAACCCGGATCCGATCCTCTGGCCGCTCTCGCTGCACGGCGGCGGCGTGTTCCAGGGGTTCGTCGGAGCGCTCGACGGGGACGGGCGGGGGACGGCGAAGCTCGTCCTCCCGGCCGGCGTCGCGCTCGGGGCGCCGCTGCCGCTCGACTTCGCGTTCGTCACGCTGGAGGCCGGGACCGGCGTCGCGCGCGCGTCGAACGCGATCGAGCTGGTCGTGAAGTAGCGGCGGCCTCACCGGCCGGTCCGGGTGTCGGCGAGTCCGTCGAACGACGGGCTCGCCACCACGCCCCGGCAGAGGGCGAGCGCGCGCTCGAGGCGCTTCCGGACCGTCGCCGGGGCGAGGTCGAGCCGCTCCGCGACCTCGGTCGTGGGGCGCCCCTCGATCCGCACCAGGACGAGGACCTCGCGGTACGCCACCGGGAGGCGATCGAGGACCGCCGCGAGTCCGCGCCGGTCCTCGCGCCGTCTCGCGACCCGCGACGGCGTCCCGGTCGTCCGCGCGAGGTCCTCCACCGCGGAGAGGTCGGCGACCTCCCGCTCCTCGTCCCCGCCCCGCTTCGCGCTGCGCCCCTCGCGCTCGAGGTCGACGATTCGGTGGCGGCTGACGCGGACCAGCCACGCCTCGAACGCGCCGGTCGACGCGAACCGGGCGGCCGCGAGCCCCCGCCACGCCGCGAGGAGGACCTCCTGGACGAGGTCCTCCGCCGGGACCCTCCGGAGCAGCCGCGGCGTCGCGAGCCGCCGGACGAGCGCGTCGAGGCGGGGGCGGTACGAGGCGACGATCCGCTCCCACGCCTCCGCGTCGCCGTCGCGGGCGTGGTGGAGGAGGTTCGGGAGCGGTTCGGAGCGGGTCATCTCACCTCGGGGCGGAGCGGCGCGGGCGGAGGGACGGCGCCCCCCCCCGACCGGAACCCCGCGGAGCCCGGAATCGATGCGGCCTCTCCGGGAGAGTCGACCCGTCCCGTCACCACGGCGGCGGTCTCCGGCGCGGCGGTCGGGGCGCGAACGGGCCGGCCGCTCCGGGAGGGATGATCTCGACCGGCGGGCGGAGGTGGTCTTCCTTCCGCAGGAACCAGGCGATCGCGAAGCCGACCGCGAACCCGCCGATGTGCGCCCACCACGCCACGCCGCCGGACGCGACGTCCCCGAGCGACGCCGCCCCCTGCCAGAGCTGAAGGAGGAACCAGAGGCCGAGGAAGACCGGCGCCGGGATCGTCATGAACTGGATGATGACGAAGATCGGGACGATCGTGAGGACGCGCGCCCTCGGGTAGAGGAACAGGTACGCGCCCATGACGCCGGCGATCGCGCCGCTCGCGCCGATCGTCGGGACGGCCGAACCGGTCGCGGTCAGGAGGTGGCTGAGCGAGGCGAGGACGCCGCTGCCGAGGTAGAAGGCGGCGTAGCCGAGGTGTCCGAACCGGTCCTCGACGTTGTCGCCGAAGATCCAGAGGAACCACATGTTGCCGAGGAAGTGCGCCCAGCCGCCGTGCAGGAAGACGCACGTGAGCAGCGTCAGCCAGTCCGGGACGCCGGCGGGGGCGGCGGGGCGGCGGTGCTCCTCGACGCGCGGGCCGAACGGCGTCCGGACGACGACCGGCTCGACGATCTCGACCGGCGGGTCTCCGGCGGAGTGGAGCACCCGGGCCGGGATCATGCCGTAGCGCTCGACCATCCCCGGGCCGTCGCCGGTCTCGCCGAGCTGCGACAGGAACATCAGCGACGTCACGACGATCAGCAGGACGTTGACGACCGGCGTCGACCGGGAGGGGATGTCGTCCTTCAGCGGGATCACGGGGCGGGGTGCGTCCTTTCGGCGCGGGCCGGTCCGACCGGCGCCTCAGCGGGGGCTCGAGAGGAACGACGCCGCGACGCCGAACGGCCGCGTCGACAACGTCACGGGGCGATGGATCCCGCCCGCGCCGTACCAGTCGTACACGCGGACCTCGATCCGGTGCAACCCGGGGGTCGCGCGCGCGGCGAGCCGGTGCGACGAGCGTCGGTCGAACGCGGTCTCCCGCGCCCCGATGTCTCCGCCGCTCCCCTTCGCCTCGCCGTCGTAGCTCACCTCGAACGCGTCGTCGACGCCGTCGAAGTTCAGCCAGAGCGGCTCGCCGACCCACGACGGTTCGACCTCGACCTCGAGCGCGTACGTCGCCCAGCCGTCGAGCGTCGGGTAGCCCTGCCCCTCCCAGGCCCGGCCGATCGCGAGGTCGACCCACTCCTCCTCGCCGTCCGGCCGGAAGCGCCACGTCCGTCGGGTCAGGTCGATCGTCCGCCCGGTCAGGCGGTCGCGGATCGCGGCGACGAGCGGGTCGGGGAGCGCGGTCGGCGGCGGCTCACCCGTCGCGAGGTGCTCCTCCATCGCCGCGGCGAGCGCGCGGCCGGCCGGGCTCCCGTCGAGGCGGAGCGAGGTGACGAGCAGCCGCCCCGCGCCGACCCGCGTCTCCCAGGCGAGCGCGCGGTCCCTCACCTCGCGGATGTCGTGCGTCTCCCAGAACCCGACGATCGGCGTGACGTGCTCGAACAGCGCGTCGAGCGGGAGGAGCCCGGTCGGATGGACGTCCTTCGCCGCGAGGTCGAGGAAGAACGCCGGCGGGAAGCGCTCCTCGAGCGGGTGCCCGGGGAACCAGAGCGAGCCGCGGAGGAGCCACGTCGCCGGGGCGAGGAACGACCCCGGCGCGCCGTGCGCGGTGACGATCGCCGCCCCGCCGGCGACGATCCGGTCGAGCGCCGCCTCGTCGAGCCGATCGAGCCGCGCCACGGCCGACGAGCGGTGCGGCGGGGCGGGGACGACCCAGAGGTCGAAGCGGTTCTGGATCACCCGGTCGTCGAGCGTCACCTCGAGCGGCACGGCCGTCGGTGCCGCGACGTCCGGGGCCGCGAGGGGGATCGCGCCGACCTCGAGGACGCCGCCCCGCGGGACCGCGTCGTGCGCGATCGAGCCGCTCGCCTCGCCGAAGCGCCAGTGGACGCGGCCGGCCGGGAGCTCCGCCTCGCCGTGGTGCGCGACGACGAGCGGGAGGTCGGTCGTCGTCCCGGCGGCGAACGAGCGCGGCGTCCCGCGGCCGAGCACCAGCATCGTGTCGCCGTGCCAGCTCCAGTCCTTCGGTCCCCACTTCCAGTGGCCGCGAGCGTCCTGCAGGCCCATCTCCGCCAGCGTGAAGTCGCGGGCGACCGACACGACGTACCCGCCGTCCGGGACGACCGCGCGGAACGTCTCGATCTGGTCCTTCCGCTGGGCGAGCGCGAAGCGGCGCGACCACTCGCCGAGGCGGGGCGGGACCTCGCCGCCGAACCGCGCGCCGATCGCGTCGACCCAGGTGCGCTGCGCGGCGAGGTGGATCGGCGCCCACCACTCCGAGCCGTCGAATCGGCCGAGCGCCGGCCACGTGTCGGCGGCGATCGCCTCGCCGAGGAGGAGCGGCTTCGCCTCGCGCGCGTCGACGTACGCGTTCAGCCGGTCGAGCGTCGCCGGCCAGGTGTCGTTGTTCCCGTACGGATGGTCGTCGTAGAAGTCGTGGATCCGGTTCCACGCGATCCACGAAGAGTCGTCCTCGACGATCGCGCCGGGGATCGCCGCCTTGCACCGGTCGTACAGGTCCTTCACCACCTCGAGCGAGGCGGACGGCCCGGTCTCGCAGGTGAGCGAACGGAGGATCACGCTCGGGTGGTTCCGGTCGTGGGCGAAGAACCGCCCGAACTCGCGCGCGAGCTGCGGGTGGTGCTCCGCGTCGAACCGCGGGTGCCAGGTCGGGTACTCCATCCAGGTGAGCATCCCCGCCTCGTCGAACTGCTCGAGGACGTGGCGCGGCGGGACCCACAGGCAGAACTTCACGAGGTTGAAGCCGCGCGCGCGGGCGGCGGCGATCTCGCGCCGGATCTGCGCGTCGTCCGGGTCGGGGCGGAGCGACGGCGGCCGGTACCCCCAGTCGAGGACGCCGCGGACGTTCAGGGGGCGGTCGTTCAGGAGGAGGCTCCGCCCCTCGGTCCGGACCGAGCGGAACGCGACCGTGACGTCGACCCGGTCGATCGTCGTCTCGCCGCGGCGGAGCGTGAAGCGGGCCGGGTACCGATGCGGCCGGTCGACGTCCCACCGGTCGAAACCGCGCACCGGGAGGCGCGTCCGACCGGGGGGGACGGCCGCGCGGAACGTCTCGTCGCCGATCGTCGCCGCGAACTCGACCGAGCACCCCGCGTCGTCCCCGGTCACGGGCGCCTCGATCAGGACGGCCGACGCGTCCGGGTCGCCGACCGCGAGGAGGTTCAGGTCGTCGAGGTGGACCGCGGGGAGGCCGAGCAGGCGGACCGGCCGCCAGATCCCGCCGAAGTGCGGCTGGACGATCGGGAGGAACCCCTGCGTGTCGTGGCCGACCTTCTCGTCGACGCGGACGGCGAGGTCGTTCGGTCCGTCGGCGCGGACGTGCTCGGTCACGTCGAACCGGAACGTCGTCCAGCCGCCGAGATGGGCGCCGAGCTCGACGCCGTTCAGCGTCACCGTCGCCTCGGTCGCGACCGCCTCGAACTCGAGCCAGGTTCGTCCCGCCTCGAAGCCGGCCGGCACGGTGAAGGAGGTCGAGTAGACCGCCGCGCCGTCGAAGTCGGTGCCGAGCGCGGTCTCGAAGGCGTCGGGGACGGCGACCGGCCGCGGGGTCTCGTCGGCGTCGGTCGCGATCGTCCACGGACCGGGGAGGACGTACGTCGGGCGGTCGGAGGTCGGGAGGAGGAGCGAGAGGGGGAGGAGGAGCGGAGCGAGCATGCGGTCCGTTGTAGCGGAAGGAGGGGGGCGGCGGGATCCGTCACTCCGCCTCGGCGGTGAGGTCGACCCGGCCGTCGCGCGAGATCCGGACGCGGAGGACGTGGGGGCGGCAGCAGACCGGGCAGTCCTCGACGTACTCCTGATCGGCGCCCGCGAGCGGGTCGATCGGGACGACGATCTCCTCGCCGCAGGAGCGGCAGACGTAGGAGGATTGATCGTCGAGGTCTCGCGCCCCGTCGGACGGCCGTTCGTCGTCGTTCATGGTGAGAGGGACGATACCGCGACGGAGGAGCGAAACGACCCGCGCGGCGCCGACGGGACGGCGCCGCGCGGGCGATCGAGGTCACCGGTCGTCCGACTCGCTCGGCCAGTCGTTCGTCGGGAACCGACGCTCGTTCCGGACCGTCGCCGCGTCGACGTCGAGCTTCACGCCGTTCTCCGACGCCGTCGGGTGGAGCTCCTTCCACCGGACCGCGAACAGGTCGTCGTCCGCCTCGGTCAGGAGGACGACGGCGTACCGGACGTCGCCGGTCGCGCGGTCGATCGCGAGGTCGGAGACGCTCCCGAGCTTCGCGGCGTCCGCGTCGTGCAGCTCGCGGTCGATCACGTCGGACGCGAGGACGGGGAGGATGCCGCGCGCCATCGTCTCGCGGACCTGGAACGGACGGGCGATCGTGCCGAGCGCGGCCGGGTCCTCGAGCTTCGCGAGGAGCCCGTCGTCGAACCGGACGCCCGTCTCGAGGACCTCCTTCGTGACGTCGAGGGTCGCGACCGCGTCGCTCGCGCCGGACTCGCCGTGCGAGAGGACGCCGAGCGGGACGACGATCTTCTCGTCGCCGATCCCGAGGAACCCGCCGCACGACACGATCGCGTACTCGACCTTGCCGGTCGAACGGTCGAGGATCAGGTCGTCGATGGTGCCGATCTCCTCGCCCGCCGCGCCGACGACGCGGCCGCCGACGAGGTCGCTGGCGCGCTCGATCGACCCGCCGGTCGCGAAGGCGAGGCCGGTGCCGAACTGTCCGCGGTAGTGGCTCCGGAGGTTCGCGACGTACGCGTCGTCGATCGTCGCCGGGAGGTCGCCGCGCGGGAAGTGCGGCGCCGCCTCGAGCCGTTCCTTCGACACGTCGAGGAGGACGATCGGATCGCCGGCGTCGTTCTCCTTCGCCTCGAGCGCGGAGAGCGGCACCGGGTGCCGCTCCTCGCCGAGCCCGAGGAACCCGCCGATCGCGACGACCGCGAACGGGACGTCGCCGTCGTCGAGGTCGATCGCGAGGTCGTCGATCGCGCCGAGCGACTCGCCGACCGGGTTCTCGATCGCGGTGCCGCACATCTCGGTCGCGCGGTGGAGGACCGTCGACGGCCAGACGCCGTCGAGGCCGAGGTGCGGGATGGAGTCGAACGATCCGGCCGGGAACGACTTCTGCGACCCGAGCAACGTCTTGCCGATCAGGACGTGTCGCGCGCCGTTCTCGTCGATCGACAGGCGGAGCGACGAGGTCGGCACGGCGAACTCCTTGCCGTCGACCTCGTCGCACCGGATCACCGCGCACGCGACGCGCTCGCCGTGGCAGTCGATCATCAGGTCGACGATCTCCGCGTGCTTCTCGTTCATCGCGTCGACGACCTGCGCGCCGACCATGTCGGACGCCAGACAGGTGCCGGCGGGGAGCCGAGCGTCGTCACGGGAATGGCCGGCCGGGGCGAGGACGGCGACCGCGACGATCGGGATCAGGGGATGGGAATGGATGGAGAGGGACATTCTGGGGGGTCTCCGCTTCCTGGTGGCTCGAGCCGTCGCGACGGTGCGGCGGCGGTCGCGGCGGGGAATGCAACGCGTGTGCCGGGGGCGGGAGTCGTCTTGGAGGCGCGCGAAGGGGGAGAAGGAGGCGAATCGAGGATCGAGACGGCCGCGTTTGTAGAAAGCGGGGGGACGCTCGTGCGGGTTTCTTCGAGGGGGTCACGAGCGGAGAGAGAGGGAAGAACGGGCGTCCGGTCCCCGGACTCCGATCTCCTCGACGCCGCGAACTCGCACGCTCGACCTCCCCCTCCTCCGCCCCCTCGACACTTTCCTGGCGGGCGCACGACCTCCTCGTCGTGAGACGCGGAAGGAGACCGGCACCGACCCGCTCTCCCCATCCCTTCACCCCGACTCCTCGAGGAGAACTCTCGATGCTCGTTCGGATCGTCCGTCGCGCCGCGCTCGCCGCGGCCCTCGCCCTCTCCGCGCCGCTCGCCGCCGCCCAGACGTACTCCCTCGCCGACGGGTTCTCGACCACGTCGAACCAGTCGAGCGACCTCTGGTCGTACCGGAAGAGCGGCACCTCCCTGCTCGACTCGTACATCCCGATCCAGTGGAACCCGGTGCACGGGCAGTTCGCGTACCAGGCCTGGGCGAAGACGCCGCACGACACGGGCGGGCAGTCGCCGACGATCGGGCGGCTCGGCGGGAAGATCGTGGGGCGGCCGGGGTGGACGAACTGCCTCGGCGGCTGCACCGAGTTCCTCGAGATCCGGTTCCGGGCGCCGAAGGCGGGGACGGTGAACGTCACCGCGCGGCTGTCCGACCTCGAGTCGATGCCCGGCTGCTTCGGCGTGGCGAGCAGCGCCGGGTACGGCGGCCACTGGGGGGGCGGCACGATCCCCGCCGGCGGGTCGACGGGCGTCGTGCACGCCGGCCCGTTCACGGTCTCGACGTCCTCGGCGCTGAACTTCCGGATCACGACGGGCAACGGCTGCGACTGGCACGACCTGACCGCGATCGAACTCGCGATCTCGTACGACGGCGTGCCGGACCTCGACGACTTGGCGGCGACGCCCGACGCGGTCTCGCTCTCCGCCGGCGGCACGGTCGACTTCGCGCTGAACGCCGGGGCCTCGTTCGCGAACACGCCGTACCTCGTGCTCGGATCGGTCTCCGGGACCTCGCCGGGGATCCCGACCGCGGGCGGCGTCCTCCCCCTCCAGCCGGACGCGTGGTTCCACTTCACGGCGCTCCATCCGAACGGCGCGCTCCTGCCGCAAAGCGCGGGGAGCCTCGACGCCCTCGGCCTCGGCGCGGCGGCGTTCGTGGTCCCGCCGGGGAGCAGCGCGGCGCTCGTCGGGATCCAGTTCTCGTACGCGTACCTCCTGCACGACGGCGCGGGTTCGATCCTGCACGCGAGCGACGCCGTCTCCGTGACGCTCGCGCCCTGAGCGTCGTCTCTTCGATCGAGGCGCTCACGGTGTCGGAGGACTTCGGACCCCCCGCACCGTGACCGACCGACGACGGAGAAACTTCAGTCGTTCTCGACGATTTCTCGTCTCCGTGCGCACCGTGCGCACCCCACTCGTCCACTGCCGGTCCTGATCCACGCGAGGCGGGGCACCCCCGTCTGCATCGGTCGGACCGACCATGAGCGAGCGGCGCGCGGCCCCCCCCCGCGCGGCGCTCCTCGGGAAGAAGAGCCCGACCTCGTCTCCTCGCGTCGCGCCCGTGCCGTCTCGGTCGCGCGCTTCCGGTCGTGCAGCGTTCGGTCTCGGTCCGCCGCCCCGTGCGGTCGGGACGCGAACGCGCCGGGCGGCAGCCCCCGCCCGTTCCGCGAGCGCACGACCGAGAGGAGGGTCGATGTCCCCCGAGTTCAGGAAGAGTCTGGCCGCGATCGGCGCGGTCCTCTGTTTCGCCGCCCCCGCCGCGGCCCAGCGGATGCACGTCGCCGGACTGATCGGCGAGCCGCCCGACGTGTCGAACTGGCCGCACCCCGCCGCGCCGGACGGGAACCCGTTCCCGCGGAGCACCGCCACTCCGATCGAGCTGAGCTACCGCGACGTCAAGGCGGAGCTCGGCAAGGCGCTGTTCTGGGACGAGCAGGTCTCGATCGACAACACGATGGCGTGCGGCACCTGCCATCTCCCCGAGGCCGGCGGTACGGACGACCGTCTCGGCGCGTTCCACGCGAACGGCAACCAGGGAACGTTCGGAGTCCTCCATCAGTCGGTGGTCGGCGGGAACGTCGACTACGGCTTCACGGCGCCGCCGTCGTCGAACTTCGATCGCGGCATCACGCCGGTCCACTCGCCGACGATGATCGGCGCGTACGTCTTCGAGCGGCAGTTCTGGGACATGCGAGCCGGACCGGACTTCCAGGACGAGGCCGGGTTCACCATCCCGAACTTCGGGGACTGGGCGGCGCTCGAGGACCAGGCGGTCGGGCCGGTCGTGAACGAGATCGAGATGGGGCACCAGAACCAGCTCTGGGCCCAGAACCTGATCCAGAAGAAGTTGAACCTCTCGCTCCCGCTCGCGCTCGTCGATCCGACGACGGTCCCCGCGGACATCGTCTGGATCCTCAACACCGGCGACAGGTACGAGAAGATCTTCGACAAGGTGTTCTTCAACGACCCGCAGTTCGGCGGCCACCAGGGCGTCACGCGCCCGCGCTTCGCGATGGCGGTGGCTCACTACATGCGGACGCTGATCCCGGATCAGGCGCCGATCGACAAGGGGACGATGAGCACGTCGGCGGTGAAGGGGTTCGACATCGTCCGGTCGAGCGGGTGCTTCAAGTGCCACTCGACGTCCGGCAACCCGACGCTCCTCACGCCGACCGGGATCCTCGCCGATCCGTTCGACAACCCGTTCTCGGACGGGCGGTTCCACGACATCTCGTTCGGCCTCGTGAAGACCCCGACGCTCCGGAACGTCGCGCTGCGCGTGAAGTTCTTCAGCACCGGGAACGGGAACTTCGGCGCGAACGGCCTCGACGACATCATCAAGTTCTACGACAACCAGCCGGGCAGCCTCGGGCTCGACGGGTCGGGGCCGGGCGGGACGCTCACGCCGAGCGAGCGGACCCACGTGACGAACTTCTTCCACTCGCTGACCGACAAGCGGGTCGCGCTGGCGCTGCCGCCGTTCGACCGCCCCGAGCTCGCCAGCGAGCGGCCGGACTACAACCCGTTCGAGGGGAACGAGTACGGCGTCGGCACGCCCGGCGCCAGCGGTCTCGTCCCCGAGATCCTCGCCAACGCGCCGCCGTTGATCGACCTCGGGTCGTTCCCGAACCCGTGGTTCAAGGTCGGCGTCGGCAACGCGCCCCCGCTGGCGTCGGCGTTCCTGATGATCAGCGCCACGGACGCCGCCGGGCCGACGTTCTGGGTCGGGCCGTCGATCACGTTCAGCCCGATGGTGACGATCAATCCGCAGGGGATCGGGACGGTCCACTCGCCGATCCCGCTCGTCGCCTCGACGGCGACGGCGAAGTTCTTCACGCAGTGGATGGTCGCCGACGGCGGGACGTTCGGATTCTCCGACGCCGCCGTCTTCAAGCCGTTCATGTTCTGACAGGGCGCTCTCTCACGAGAGCGCTCTCCCCCGGGTGCGGCCGGAGGAGTCCCCACGCCTTCCCGCCGGCGTGGGGCGCCTCTCGGCCGCGCCCCCTTTTCTGGTCCGTCCTCCGATCGGGACGAATCGGACGGCGGCGCCGTCGGTACGGGGAGCATGCGCCGGCGCTGCCCCCACGGACATGGACCCCTCGAACGGGAGACGGTCGCGCCGTCTCGTTACGGCTGGCGGTGCGGCGAGTGCGGGGGGCGCGGGGTCGACCGGCGGGCGCTGGACGGGATGTGCGACCCCTCGGTCACGGCCTCGCTCGGCCGCGAGGCGGGGCGGGAGTCGAGCGCCGGGCCTCCCTGCCCGTCCTGCCGGCGATCGATGGCGCCGATCGACGTCGTGGTCCACGGTCTCGTCGTCACGCTCGACGTCTGTCGCGGCTGCCGTCACGTCTGGCTCGACGCGGGCGAGCTGGAGCAGCTTCCACGGCGGGCCGGAGGCGACCCGGCGTTCGCGGACGACCTCCGCGGGATGGCGAGGGAGACGACCGCGGAGGCGTTGCGGCGCGAGCGCGAGCGGTCGACGTCGGTGAGCGTCCTCCCGGACTCACCGTGGTCGTTCCTCGCGTTCCTCCACGAGCTCCCGATCGTGCGGAACCCGCCCCGAACCCGCGGCCGCGTCTCGGTGACGCTCGGTCTGCTCGCCGCCTTCCTGGTCGTCGCGGCGCTCGACCGGATCGACCCGGGTCTCGCGGAGGCGCTCGCGTTCGTGCCGGACGACCCCACCCTCGTCGGACTCCTCGGCTCGTTCTTCGCGCACGCAGGGCTCGGTCACCTGATCGGCAACGCGATCTTCCTCTTCCTCTTCGGTCGGGCCACGGAGCAGGAGTTCGGCCCCCGACGGTTCGTCATGTTGATCCTCGTCGCGCACCTCGCCGCCTGCTCGGCGCACGCGGCGCTCGATCCGCGCGGGGGGGTGCCGCTCGTCGGCGCCAGCGGAGGGATCTCCGGCGTGGTCGCCTGTTTCGCGCTCTCCTTCCCCCGGACGCGGATCGGGCTGCCGTTCCTCGTCCACCGTTGGCTCCAGCTCCCCGCGCTCGCGTGGCTGGCGATCTGGTGCTCCGACCAGGCGCTCGCCGCGATGCTCCAACTCCACGGCGTCGGCGCCACCAGCGCCGTGGCTCACCTCGGCGGAGTCGCGGGCGGCGTCGCTTTCCTGGGGCTCGTGAAGTGGGTCGACTCGCGCCGCGGTCGCCGTCCCGCGGACTGACGCGGGCCCCCGCGCGCCCGGCGGATTCGCGATCATGGCGCCGGTCCGCCGAGCGCGCGGGCGAGGTCGGCGGACGCGGTCGCGGCCTCCCTCCTCGTGCGGAGCTCCGTCCGGCGCGCGTCGAGGAGGTCGCGCTCCGCGAGGGTCACCTCGGTGATCGACCCGACGCCGGAGTCGTAGGCGGAGCGCGCGAGGGCGAGCCGCCGCTCCGCCTGCGGGACGAGCGCGCCCCGACAGAACGCCGCCGCCTCCCGCGCGGTCGCCAGCGCGCCGGCGGCGTCGCGGACCTCGCGTTCGACGCGGAGCTCCGCCGCGTCGAGGAGGAGTTCGAGACGCTCGCGCCGGAACCGGGCCTCCGCGACGGCGGACGCTCCGCGGTCGAACACCGGCAGCGGAACGGAGACGGTCGGACCGGTGCGCGACGGGTTGCGAGCCGGGTTCCCCTTCGGGAGTTCCGCCCTCTCGCTCGCCACGCCGATGCTCGCCCCGCTCAGCCAGGCGGTCTCGCTCAGTCGCTCTCCGGCGCGGGCCGATTCGATCTCCTCCCGCAGCGCCCGGAGTTCGAGGCGCGATTCGCGGGCCCTCTCCACCCACGACGCGACGTCGTCCTCGCCGGGGAGGACTCCCGCCGCGGCGGGGAGGTCGCTCGACAGCGGAGTGCGGTCGTCGAGTGGCGCGGCCATCCGCTCGGCGAGCGCCCGGCGGGCCCGATCCGCGTCGCGCCGCGCCCCGAGGACCCGCAGCGCGGCGTCGAGACGCGCCGACTCCGCGACCGACTCCTCCCACTCGGTCGCGCGGCCGGCGTCCCTCCGGACGGCGACCTGATCGCGAGTCCGGGAGCGGAGCGCCGCCTCCTCCTCCCGGAGGCGGAGCTCCTCGGACGCGGCGAGCGCGTCGAAGTAGGCGACGCGCGTGTCGCGGGCGGTCGCCGCGGCGAGGTCGGCCACCCGGAGCACGGTCGCGCGCAGGTCGGCCGCCGCGACCTCCGTCCGGATCGGGATGCGCCAGAGGTCGAGGAGCGACGCCGCGAGCCCCGCCTCGAGTCCGGCCGATCCGCCGCCCGAAGGGAGGAAGACCGCGAGGTCGAGCACCGGGTTCGACGGGAGGCCCGACCGGACCCACGCCGCCTTCGCGACGCCGATCTCGCGAAACGCGGCCGCGATCCCCGGGTGCGAGGCCAGCGCCCGTCGCGTCGCCTCCTCGACGGTGAGCGACCCGTCCGCGGGCGCGGCGTCGAGGTCGATCCCGGTCGCCGCCTCGATCGCGTCCCGGGCCGACCGCTCCTCCGGCCTGACGTCGACCGTCCCGCAGCCGGCGAGCGTCGTCAGCGTCAGCGCGATCGAGGGGAGGGCTCGTCGGGAGGGGTTCATGCCGGGACCTCCGTCGACGGCGCGGCGACCGGTCGCCCCAGCGCGAGGTAGAGCGCGGGGACCACGATCATGTTCAGGAAGGTCGAGCTGAGCAGCCCGAACAGGATGACGATCGCCATCGGCGTCAGCACCTCCGTCCCGGGGTCCTCGCCGCGCAGCGCGAGCGGCACGAGGGCGAGCCCCGCGGAGAGGGCGGTCATCGCGATCGGCGCCAGCCGCTCCAGCGCCCCGCGCCGGACCGCCTCGAAGAAGTCGGTCACGCCCTCCTCCAACTGGAGGTGTCGGATGTGCGCGACGAGGAGGATCCCGTTCCGCGCGGCGATCCCGAACACGGTGATGAAGCCGATGATCGACGCCACCGACAGCACGCCGCCGGAGAGCCAGACCCCGGCCACGCCGCCGATCATCGCCAGCGGCAGGTTCAGCAGCACGAAGACGGCGTCGCGCGACGACCGGAACGCGAGGTGCAGGAGGAACCCGACCAGCACGAAGACGAGCGTCCCGACCAGGAGGAGGCGGTCGCGCGTCGCGGCGGCGGACTCGAACTGACCTCCGTACTCGACGTGGTAGCCGTCCGGGAGGTCGACGCCGTCCGCGATCGCGGCGCGGATCGCGGCGACGACCGAGCCGATGTCCCGTCCGGCGACGTTGCAGGTCACGTTGATCTTCCGCTGCGCGCGCTCGCGGGCGATGAAGTTCGGGCTCCGGTCCTCGCGGATCGAGGCGACCGCCTTCAGCGGGACGCGCGCGCCGTTCTCGGCCTCGACGAACGCGTTGCCGATCGCGCGCGCCGAGGGCTCGTCGTCGCCGACGCGGACCATCAGGTCGTACGAGCGGTTCCCGCGCAGCACGCGCGTCACCGGGAGACCGAGCGAGGCGGCGGCGAGGGCGCGCGACGCGTGCTCGACCGTGAGGCCGTGCCGGGCGAGCGCGCCGCGGTCGAAGTCGACCGTCAGCGCCGGGACGGCGGCCTGCTGTTCGACCCTGAGGTCGACCACGCCTTCGATCCCCGCCATCACGGCCCGCGCCCGCTCCGCGATCCCGCGCAGGCGCGTGAGGTCGTCGCCGAAGATCTTCACCGCGATCCCGCTCGGCGTTCCGGACAGCATGTGGTCGATCCGGTGGGAGATCGGCTGGCCGAACGACGAGACGACCCCCGGGATCCCGGCGACGCCGTCCCGCAACGCCTCGAGCAGCTCGGCCTTCGATCGGGTGGGCCGTCCGAGCCGCGCCGGCGCCTCCATGTCGAGGCGGACCTCGAGCTCGGAGCTCTCGACGCCGAGCGCGTGCTCGTCCTCCTCCGCGCGGCCGGTTCGTCGTCCGATCGCCGCGACCTCCGGGTGGGTCATCAGCTCCTCCTGGACGCGCAGCGCGAGGCGGTCGCTCTCCTCCAGCGACGTGCCGGGGACCGTCGCGACGTTCACGACCAGCGACCCCTCGTTGAACTCCGGGAGGAAGCTCTTCCCGGCCAGGACGAGGCCGGCGGCGGCGATCGCGAGCAGCAGCACGGTCGGCGCCGTCACCAGCCACGGGTGACGCAGCGCGAACTCGAGCGGGGGGCGGTAGAGCGTCTTCAGCCAGGCGACGGTCCGCGGCTCGCGTTGCGAGAGGGTCTTCGAGTGCGTCAGCAGGAGCGAGCAGAGGGCCGGGGTGAGCGTCAAGGCCACCAGGAGGGAGGCGGCGAGCGACACCGTGAACGCGAGGCCGAGCGGCTTCAGGAGGCGCCCCTCCACGCCGCCGAGGAAGAAGAGCGGCACGAAGACGAGGAGGATGATCGCGGTGGCGAAGACGATCGACATCCGGACCTCGACCGAAGCGTCGAAGATCACCTCGAACATCGGCCGGCGGACGTCCGGCGGCCGGGCCGCGTTCTCGCGCAGCCGACGGATGACGTTCTCGACGTCGATGATCGCGTCGTCGACGAGCGCGCCGATCGCGATCGCCATCCCGCCGAGCGTCATCGTGTTGATCCCGGTCCCCGACGCGGAGAGGGTCAAGATGGCGACGAGCAGCGAGATCGGGATCGCCACGAGCGTGATCAGGCTCGCCCGGATCGAGAGGAGGAACGCCATCACCACGAGGATGACGAACAGCGCACCTTCCTCGAGCGCGGAGATCGTGTTGTCGATC
>JAUIEL010000706.1 GCA_030428825.1 bacterium | reverse complement strand
TCCGTCGCCGCCGGCGCCCCTCGGCACGAGGTCGGAGCGCGCCGAGAGGTCGTCGACGAACATCTCGCGGGCGCGCGCGGCGACGTCCTCGGGACGGACCGCGCGGAGGAGTTCGACCGTCTCGAACGGCGTCACGTCGCGGAACGAGCCGCCGGAGAAGGCGTACGCGATCGACTCGATCGAGTCGAACATGCCGACGAACTTGCCGAGCATCTTGTTCCGGACCCGCTCGAAGTCGGCGGCGTCGACGTCGCCGCGCCGGAACCGGTCGACCTCCTCCCGGATCCGCGCCTCGAGTCGGTCCGGCTCGTCGGTGTCCCCGCCGACCGTGACGAAGCCGAAGTCGAACTCGCCGGTGTACTCGGCGCCGAACGAGTCGTCGATCACGCCCTCGTCGTACAGCGCCTCGTGCACCGGCGACGACCGGCCGAACAGGAGCTCGAGCGCGAGCCCGGAGACGACCTCGCGCCGGACGAGGTCGACGCCGTCGCCGCCGAGGACGGGGTCCTTCCAGCCGAGCAGCAGCTTGGGGCGGGCGACGTCCATCTCCAGACGGACGTGCTTCCGCACGATCGGGCCGTCCTCGACCGGGACGCGGCGGTGCGGGGACGGCGGGCCGGCCGGGCGGCCGCGCAGGTCCTCCTCGATCAGCTCGACCACGCGCCCCGGGTCGAGCCGCCCGACGAGCGTCAGCGACATGTTCGCCGGCCGGTAGAACGCCGCGTGGCAGGCGCCGAGGACGTCCGGGTCGATGCCGGCGATCGACTCCTCGGTGCCGGCGATGTTGATCCGGACCGGGTGGCGGCGGTAGAGCGCCTCCAGCAGGTGGAAGAAGATCCGCCACGACGGGTCGTCGTCGTACATGCGGATCTCCTGACCGATGATCCCCTGCTCCTTCGCCACGAGCTCGGGCGTGAAGTGCGGCTCCTGCACGAAGTCGAGCAGGAGCGACAGGCACTCGTCGCGATGCTCGGTCGTGGAGTAGATGTACGACGTCGTCGTGAAGCCGGTCGAGGCGTTCGTCTGTGCGCCGAGCGCGGAGAACCGGTCGGAGACGTCCCCCCGCTCGTCCTCGAACATCTTGTGCTCGAGGAAGTGGGCGACCCCGTCGGGGACCGCGATCTCGGCGCCGCCGCGCGGGTCGCGGAACCGGTCGTCGACCGAGCCGAAGTTGGTGGCGAAGACGCCGAACGTCTTCGAGAAATCGTCCTTCGGGACGAGCGTCACCCGGAGCCCGGAGGCGTGGCGACCGGTCAGGACCGTCTCGCCGAGACGGTTGTCGAGGGGCGTGAGGTTCATCCGTGGTCCGCTCCCGGTCACGCGTCGGTTCCGATCAGGCAGTACGTCGTCTCCTCGCGCGGGAGGGCGGCGACGCGCATCACGTCCTCGCGGGTGATCGAGGCGACCGCCTGACGGACCTGCTCGACCTCGCCGGGGCGGCCGGTGATCCCGGCCGCGAGCGCGAAGTCGATGGTCTGGGCGGCGGAGTCCTGGATCGACGCGAGCGAGTTCAGGATCGTGGTGCGGGCGATCTCGAGCTCCTCGTCGGTGAACTCGCCGGCCGCGACGGCGAGGACCTGAGCGCGCATCACCTCGGCCGCCTCCTCCCACTTCGAGGCGAGCACGCCGGCGGTCAGCGTCAGGACCCCCTTCAGCCGGTCGAGCGAGGAGTGGGCGTAGTACGCGAGGCTCCGCTTCTCGCGGACCTCCTTGAACAGCTTGGCGACCCCCGACCCGCCCCCGAGGACGGCGTTGAAGAGGCCGAGCGCGTAGTAGTCGCGGTCGTCCAGGTCGGCCGGCGATCGCTCGAGGCGGTACCCGACGTGGAGCTTGCTCTGCGCGATCGGGAGCCGTTCGACCTCGACGTGCGGCGCGCGCGGCCGGTGCGCCGTCTCGGCCGGCGGCGCGACGGGACGCCGCCCGGCGGCGAGGGCGCGCGCGAAGTCGAGGAGCGCCTCGCGGTCGTCCGTCCCGAGGTCTCCCACGGCGTGGACGCGGAGCGGCGCGGTCGAGAGCCGCGCGCGGTGGAACGCGAGCGTCCGCGAGCGATCGAGCCCGGCCGCGTCGGCCTCGCTCCCCCACTCGAACCGGGCGTACGGCTCTCCCTCGAACATCGTCTCGAGGAACCGCTGCTGCGCCCAGGAGAACTTGTCGTCGACCAGGCCCCGGACGGCGCGGACGAGGTTCGTCCGCTCCTGCTCGAACTCGCGCGCGGGGAACCCGCCGTCCTCGACCAGCGGCTCGGTCAGGACGCCCGACAGGAGGGAGAGCCCGTCCCGGAGCGCACGGCCGTCGCCGCCGAGGAAGCGGTCGTTCACCACGCGGAGGCGCGCGTGCGTCAGGTGGCGCTCGCCGAGCTTCGCCACGTCGAGGCCGAGCCCCGCGCCGTACAGCCGCTCGAGCTCGCGGGTGACGGCCAGCATGGTCGGGAACGCGCGGCAGCCGCGGCGGAGGAGCGCGGTCAGGATCGCCCGGTCCGCCACGTGGTCGTCGAGCGCCTCGAGGAGCGAGAGACGCACCGTGGTCGCCTTGAACTTCGGGGTGCACCAGACGGCGAGCTCGACGTCCCCGTCGAGCTCCTCCCGCTCGAACGGGCCGACGCTTCGAGTGTCCATGCCGATCTCCGCCATCGCGAGTCGCGAGGGGCGAGCGTAGCACACGCCGGGAGGCGGCGGTATGGTGGAGGAAACGGGTGCGAACCGACGGTTGGAAAGCGACATGGCGCGCGTCGCGACGTGGTGGGGACGGGCGTTCGGGACCGCGGTCCCGGCCATCGGAGTCGTCCATCTCCCGGCGCTCCCGGGGGCGCCGGCCGCACGCCTCCCGATCGCGCGCATCGTCGAGCGGGCCGTCGCGGACACGCGGCTCTACCTCGAGCACGGCCTCCACGGCGTGATCGTCGAGAACTTCGGCGACGCGCCGTTCGAGCCGCGCGCCGTCCCCCCCCACGTCGTCGCGTCGATGACCCGGGTCGCGGTCGCGCTCCGGGAGGCCGCCGGCGACCGGCCGGTCGGCGTGAACGTGCTCCGGAACGACGCGCGCGCCGCGCTCGCCGTCGCCGCCGCGGCGGGCCTCGACTTCCTCCGGGTGAACGTCCTGGCCGGCACGTTCGCGACCGACCAGGGGCTCCTCGAGGGGGCCGCGGCGGCGCTCCTCCGCGAGCGCCGCGCGATCGGGGCCGACGTCCGGGTGTTCGCGGACGTCCGGGTGAAGCACGCGGCGCCGCTCCGCGAGGCGCCGATCGACGTCGAGGTCGAGGAGCTGGTCGGCCGCGCCGGGGCGGACGCGGTGCTGGTGACCGGGTCGACGACCGGGCGCCCGCCGGACCGGGAGCGGCTGGCCGCCGTCGCCCGGGCCGCGGGGCGGGCCCCGGTGGTCGTGGCGAGCGGCGCCGACCCGACGAACGTCGCCGAGCTCGCGGCCGACGCGGACGGCTTCGTGGTCGGCACCGCGCTGAAGACCGGCGGCCGGACGAACGC
>JAUIEL010000705.1 GCA_030428825.1 bacterium | reverse complement strand
CTCCTCCCCCCGAGGGGCCGGGCCGACAGCGAACGCCCCACCCCCTCCCGTACGCGTTCACCGCCCCGCGCGCAGCGGCACGCCCCGCGCAGCGGCCCACCGCACCACGCGCAGTGCCCCCCGCCCCGCACAGCGGTGTCACCAGCCCGCGCAGCGACCCAGGCCCAGCGCAGCGACCCCAGTCCCTTCTCGACGGCTGGTCTGTCATGATTCCGCATGTGATACTGGCATTTTGCCAGTACGATGTGCGATGTCATGACGAGCTACGTTCGACGAGAGATCGTCCCCGCCTTGATCCGTGCGCTCTCCGACATGCCGGTCGTGGTCTTGACCGGAATGCGCCAGGCGGGGAAGACGACGGTGCTGCGGAGGGACGCCGCGTTCACCGGACGTCGCTACGTGACGTTCGACGACTTCGCGGCGCTGGAGGAGGCGCGTCGGGACCCGGAGGGGTTCGTCTCCGGGGAGGGGCCCCTCACGATCGACGAGGCCCAGCGTTGCCCCGAGCTGTTCGTCGCGCTGAAGCGCGCGGTCGATCGGGACCGCCGGCCGGGGCGCTTCCTGCTGAGCGGCTCGGCGAACTTCGCCCTCTTGAAGGAGATCGGCGAGTCGCTCGCGGGCCGGGCGATCCACTTCGAGCTGCTCCCGTTCGGACTGCGCGAAGTGGCCGGGCGGACTCGAGCGACGCCCGCGCTGGTCGCCTTGCTGGAGGGGAGATGGCCGAGGGTCGCGGAAGCGGACGTCGTCCCGGACGAGGCCGTGCTCGACGGAGGCATGCCGTCCGTCGTGCTCGGCGAAGTGACGGATCGCGAGGTCTGGTTCCGGGGGTTCGAGCAGACGTACCTCGAGCGGGACGTGCGCGACCTCTCCCGGCTGACCGACCTCACGGGGTTTCGCACCTTGCTCCGTCTCGCGTGCCTCCGGACGGCGCGCGTGCTGAACGTCAGCCAGCTCGGTCGGGACGCCGGACTGAAGGTCGACCGGACCGAGCGCTACCTCTCGATCCTCGAGGCGTCGTTCCTCGTTCGGCGCGTCCCGCCGTTCCTGGCGAGCCGGTCGACGCGACTCATCAAGTCGCCCAAGCTCCTGGTGACCGACTCGGGTCTCGCGGCGCACATGGCGGCCGTCGACGACCTCGCCCGCGACCCGAGCCGCGGACCGCTGATCGAGACCTGGGTGGCGCAGAATCTCCGCGCGGTCCTCGAGGTGCACCGCCCGCGGGCGGAGCTCCTGTACTGGAGCGTCCAGGGGCGACACGAGGTCGACTTCGTCGTCGCCGAGGGGCGGCGGGTCGTCGCGATCGAGGTGAAGGCGTCGGCGCGGTTCTCGGACGACGACCTCCGGAGCTTGCGGGCGTTCCGCGCCAAGGGGCCGTCCGGGTCGCTCGGCGTCCTCGCGTACAACGGCACACGGACGGTGCGGATCGAGGAGGGACTCGCCGCGGTCCCGTTCCGGATCCTCCTCGGCTGACCGGATCGCGCTCCTCGCGCCCCGCGTCGCCTCGGGTAGACTCCGGGCCGGAACCCTGCCGGAGGCCGCGCGCGATGTCCTGGAACCCTCTCTCCGCCCGCCCGCGGTGGCGCGAGCTCTGGAGCGATCCGGAACGTGCCATCCGGACGTTGGAGTCGTTCTCGCAGACCGAGGCGGACGGGGCGCGAGACATCCGCGCCGCGGCCGAGCGGACGGCGGACCCGTGGTTGAAGGAGCACTTCCTGCGGCACGCGGCGGACGAGCAGAAGCACGCGGACCTGTTCCGGAGGCGCGCGCGCGAGCTGCGCCAGGCCCACCCCGAGGTCACGCTGGGGGAGCAGGAGAAGCGGTTCGACCTGGCGCAGAGCCGCAGCCAGAACGACGTCAACGCGCACGGCTTCCTGCTGGCGGGGCTGATGGACGACCTCGGGGAGGTGCCGTACGTCGCGATGCTCCACGTCGCGGAGCAGAAGGCGGAGGCGCTCTTCCGGACGCAGGTCGCCGCGACGGCGGACGACCCGGAGACGCGCGCGATCTTCGAGGAGATCCTGAAGGACGAGCTGTACCACGTCAGCTACACCAAGACCGCGCTCGACCAGTGGAAGAAGGCGGGGCGCGGGCGCGAGGTGACCGACGCGCTGCAGAACGCGCGCGGGAAGCGGTTCCTGTCGGCGTGGAAGCGGTTCGGCATCCGGGCGGCCGGGAACTTCGGTCGCCTCCTCCTGATCGTCTGCTACTGGACGGTCCTCCTCCCGTTCGCGCTGATCGCCCGCCTCGGGAAGCCGCGCGCCGAGTGGAAGGCGCCGCTCTTCACCGCCCCCGAGAAGCGGCTCGAGTCGCAGTACTGACATGGTCGAACGCGTGCTCGGCGTCGCGGCGCACTCCCCCGGTGCGGCCGCGGTCCTGGTGGAGGACGGGCGCCCGACGGCGGCGGTCGTCGAAGGCGCGTTCACACGGAAGCCGGACGAAGCGGCGTTCCCGCGCCGCGCCGTGCGTCACTGCCTCCGCGAGGCGGGCGTGGCGATCGACGGCATCGACCGGCTGGTCGTCGCCGAGAAGCCGCTCCGGAAGTTCGAGCGGATCCTCGTCACGCACCTCCGCGGCTTCCCGTCGACGACGCGCGCGTTCTCGGCGGCGCTGTTCCGGTGGCTCGGCGACCGGCTCTGGGCGAAGAACGGGATCGTCGCCGAACTCGGGATCGCGCCCGAGCGGCTGCGGTTCGTCGAGCACCACCACGCCCTGGCGTGCGCCGCGTTCCTGGCGTCGCCGTTCGAGGACGCGGCGGTGCTGACCGTCGGGCGCGCGGGCGAGGGGGCGGCGGCGACCCTGCAGAGGGGGGAGGGGACGACGGTCTCCCCGTGGCGGGAGCTGCAGTTCCCGCATGCGCCGACGATGCTGTTCGACGCGGTGACGCGTCACCTCGGGCTCGAGCCGGAGATCGACGAGGCGCGGGTGCTGGCGCTGGCGGCGGCGGGCGAGGCGACCGGGCTGCCGGTGATGCGACAGCTCTTCGCGAGCGCCGCCGACGGCGCGCCGACGCTCGATCCGGAGGCGGTCCGCGGGCCGTTCGACGACGGGGTGCGGACCACCGAGAAGTTCGACTCCATCGCCTCCCGCAGCACCGCCGCGCTGAAGGCGAGGGTCGTCGCCGGCGTTTGGGCCACGGCGCCGAGGCCGTTCGGCTCGCGGGCCAGCATCGACACCCAGCCCACGCCGCCCGGCCCGGTCGACGTGCCGAAGGGGCGTCCGTGGCGGGTCATGGCGATGACGCCCGATGTGATCGTGTGCACCGTCTCGACGGGGCTGCCCTCGCGCAGCAGCACGTCGCCTTCGTTCCAGGTGTGCACGCGCGCGTTCTCGCCGAGCAGGACGAACCCCTCGTCGTCGAGACCGGAGAAGGCGCCGTTCGCGCGCAGGGCCAGGACCCGGTCGCGCACGCTCAGCAGCGGCATGTCCTGAAGCATCATGAGGCAGCCAACTCCGCGGCGCCGGCCTCGGCCTGCTCGAAGCGCATCA
>JAUIEL010000027.1 GCA_030428825.1 bacterium | reverse complement strand
GGTCTCGGTGATGTAGTCGTTGATGTCCTGCTGCATCTTGCGGCGCTTGCGCGGAAGACGCGGCGTGCCGATGAGGAGGAACAGGAACACCCCGACGAGGGGGATGAAGTAGATCGCCAGCAGCCAGACCTGCACGTAGCCAAACGCGTACTCGTAGAACCCCGTGATCTCCTCCGCGCCCCCTCCCCCGCCGCCCTCGTCCTCGCGTTCGAGAACGGGACCGGCGAGTCCCGGATCGGCGTCTCGATCTCGAAGAAGTTCGGCCGCGCCCCCCGCCGCAACCGGGCCCGCCGCCTGGTCCGCGAGGCGTTCCGTCTCGACCGCCCGGAGTGGCCGGCCGGTCACGACTTCGTGGTCGTCCCCCGCGCCCCCGAGTTCCCCGACCGCCTCGACGCCGTCCGGGCCCTCCTGAAGGACCTCGCCCACCGCGCCGTCACCGGCCCCCGCCAGCGCCCCCGGCCCGACCGCCGGAGGAAGCGACGCCGATGACCGACAGCCTCCCCGCCCGCGCCGCCGTCGCCCTCGTCCGCGCCTACCAGCAGCTCCTCTCCCCCCTCAAGGCGCCGGCCTGCCGCTACACCCCCACCTGCTCCCAGTACATGATCGACGCCATCCGGAGCCGCGGAGCGATCGTGGGGACGATGAAGGGGATCGGACGAATCCTGAGGTGTCACCCCTTCTCCCGCGGCGGCTACGACCCGGTGGGGGACGGGAGCAACGAGAGCAGGGGAGAGCAGGAGAGAGCAGGGGAGAGGCCGCTGACGCGGAGAGACGGAGTGCCGCCGAAGGCCGGGGGCTGAGGACCGAGGCGAAGACGTCGGTGACGGTCGTCGAGCCCCGCCCATCCCATGAGTCCCCGACCGCACTCCCTCATTCCCCAGGAAGCGGGTGAGGAAGTCCGGAGCGGGCGAGGCGGCGTCCGAGACGGGGAGGCTTCTCCGAGAGCGACCCCGCAGCGCGACTCGAAACCGCGCGGAGACCACGCGGGGCGCAACGCGCGAGGACGTGAGCGGGTCGGAGACACCTCCCCGTCTCGGACGACGCCGTGGCGAACGCGCAGACCGTTCCCGAATGCGTTCCAAGCCCGCGCAGCGGACCGCCCCGCGCAGCGGTTCCTCAGTTCCTCGGCTCCCCCTCTTCTTCCTCCTCCGCCGCCCGCTCCTCGAAGCGCTCGAGGCGGAGTTCGCGGCTGAGCTTCTCGAAGTCGAAGGCGCTGGCGCGGCCGAAGCGGCGCATCAAGTAGTCCGGGTCGACCTCCTGGCGCACGCGCATCTCGGCGGCGGAGCGGTCCTTCAGCGTCATGTCCGAGGGGGACGGGAACCGGCGCTCCTTCACGCGGGCGACGAGGCTGGAGCCGCCGGCCGCGTCGCGGAGCGGGCCGAGGACGCCGCCGACCTCAGTCTCGAAGATCGGGAAGTGACCCTTCAGGAACTTCGCGGGACTCGGCTCCTCGTCGCGGTAGAACGCGGTGGAGCGGTACGACTTCCGGAACCAGTCGGTCGCCTCGATCGTGAGCCCCTGCTCGTTCGCCACCGCCTCGAAGTGCTCGCCGCGGTGCGGGGCGAGGAGCGCCTCGATCCGCGGCTTCATCGCCGCGGTCTCGCGGTCCCGGATCGCCTGCTTCTGCTCGTCGTCCTCGACCGAGTCCTTCTCGATCATCGCGTCGGCGAGCTCCGTCGCCTCCTGCTCGAGCTTCTCGACCTCCTCGGCGACCGCCTCCCGGGCCTTGGCGGTGAGCGCGTCCCAGAACGCCAGCGCCGCCTCCTCGGCCCGCTTCTGCGCGGTCTCCTCGCGCCACGCGTCCGGCAGGTCGTCCTTCACCTCGGCGAACGGCTTCGGCTCGGCCGCGACCTTCTCCTTCATCCGGACGACCGCGGCGTACGGGATGTCGTCGGTCGGGTGACGCGGGCGCACGCCCCCCTCGGGGAGGAAGCGGACCGACTCGAGGTCCTTGCCGCCGATCCGGTCGAGCTCCGCGATCCCCTCGAGGAGGATCGGCGCGCCGAAGTCGACCCGCTCGAGGCCGTACTTCTCGGCGATCTCGTCGAGCAGGTCCCCGTCGTCCGCGGCCTCCGACTCGTCGTTCGACTCGTCCGACTCGTTCGAATCGTCGGCCGCCTCCTCGGCCTCCTTCCGATCCCGCTCGAACTTCAGGGTGTTGTACTCGCCGACCGCCGTGTTGATCAGCCGGGTCGCCAGGATCTCCTTCTCGATCTCCGGGCGGACCTCATCCAGGTCGCGGTACGACTCGACGTCCTCCTCCTCGTCGGCGCCCTCGTCCCCCTCCTCGTCCTCGTCGTCCGAGGACTCGCCCTCCTCGCTCTCGTTCTCGTCGGAGGCCGCGTCGTCCTCCTCGACGAGATAGCGGTCGAGGTGGGAGTCGTAGAACGTCTCCACCTCCCGGTCGGCGATCTCGCGCTGGTTCTCGGGGAGGAGCGCCCGCATCGCGGCGCTGTCCGCGGACGCGAGGTCGAGGACGGCGGCGTCGAGGCCGTATCGTTCGGGCGTCGAGAAGTCGTTCGCCTTCCGGACGGCGCTCATGTCGTCCTCGTAGAACGACTTCAGCTCGTCCTCCGACGGCTCGGTCGCCTCGAGATCGGCGCGGATCGCGTCGTCGACGAACGCCACGTACTCGACCCGGAACTCCTCGTTCTCGGTCTTGAACCGGTCGTACACGGCCTCGGAGAGGACCCGCGGCGGATCGTCGGCGAGCTGCTGGTACAGGTCCTGACGGGCCGAGCTGCGCATCAGCTCCTCGAACGCCGGCTGCGAGAGGTTCAGCATCCGCAGGAACTGCTCGTACTCCTGCTGGCTCTGGACGCGGGCCTGCAACAGGGTCGAGCGGATGTACCGCTTCAGGACGTCGTCGCCGACGACGATCCCCGCCTCGTCGGCGAGCGTCTCGAGCATGATGTGCCGCCAGACCCCCTCGTCCTCGATGCGGCCGCCGCTGAGGCGCCCGAGCCGGTACGAGAGGTTCCGCAGGTCGACCGCCTTCACCTCGACCGTCTCGCCCCCCTTGGTGACGAACCGGCCCGCGACGCGTTCGGCCGAGTCGTCGGAGAGGCCGTCGAGCATCGCGCCGGTGACGGTGAACGTCACCATCACGAAGATCGTGATGCCGATGTAGAGCCACTTCGTGGCCTGCTTGTTCTGACGGAACCAGCGGAACGCCATCGTTCTTCCTCGCTACGGCGCCTTGAGATCCTCGACCCGGGGGAGGTCCTTCAAGGAGGCCAGCCCGAAGTGGTCGAGGAATTTCTTGGTCGTGCCGTACAGAAGGGGTCGACCCGGCTGGTCGGCGCGTCCGACCACCCGGATCAGCTTTCGATCCATGAGACTCTTGAGAATCGCGCCCGACTGCACCCCGCGCACCGCGTCGAGGTCCGCCCGGATGATCGGCTGCCGGTAGGCGACGATCGCCAGGGTCTCGAGCGCGGAGGGGGAGAGCTTCTCGGGCGCGCGCATCCGTTCGAGTCGCGCCACGTACTCCTGGTACTCGGGCCGGCTGTACAACTTGAAGCCGCCCGCGATCTCGATCACGTCGAACGACCGGAGCTCGCGCGCGTACGAGGCGCGGAGCCGATCGATCGCCCGCCGGACCAGCCGCGGCGAGACCCCGCCCGCCGCCTCGCCGATCCGGGCCGCGGTGAGCGCGTCGGGACTCGCGAAGAGGAGCGCTTCCACGACGCGGTCGAGCTCCTCGTCGGGGAGCGTCGGCGGCGCGTCGCGATCGGCGTCCGCCGAGGCCTCGGCGTCGCCGTCGGCCTCGACGCCCTCGGAGATCTCCTCCGTCGGCGCCTCGGGCTCGTCGGCCGGCGCGTCGACCGGCGGCTCCTCGTTGTCTCGACCTTCGCTCATCGAACAGGACCGCAGGGACGCGACGGGGAGCCGCGCGAATCGCACGGATCCCCGTAAGATCCGACCGGGAACCAGAATCGGGTGATGGTACCAGCGGTCGTTTGCGCCTTCAAGCGCGCCCCATCCGGACCTCGATCCGGTGCCGCTCCCGCGCCCTCCGGTCCCATTCGAGCGCCTCGAACGGGTCGAGCGGCCGCTCCTCCAGCTCGGCCTCGACCTCGGCCGCCTGCTCGGCGAACGGGCGTGGATCGGGCGGGAATCGCTTCTCCAGCTTCAGGACGCGGAAGAGCCGCGTCCCGCCGCGCTCGACCGTCGAGATCTCGGCGATCTCCTTCTCCGCCAGGTCCCGGGCGCCCGCGAGGAGCGGGTGCGGGCAGTCGACCCCCACCGGCGGGAAGAGCCCTCCCCGGGCCGCCGAGCGGTCGACGGAGACCTGCTTCGCCAGGGCCGCGAAGTTCGCCCCCTCGGCGAGCTTGTCGAGGACGTCGCGCGCGACCGCGACGTCGTCGACCACGAGGATCCGGACCTGCAGCCGCTCCTGCCGCCGGAGGTCGTACCGGACGACCCGCGCCAGCATCAGCTCGTGGACGACCTGTTGCTCGACGCAGCGGCGGTAGACCGCGGGGTCGACACCGTACCGGTCGCGGATGTACTCCTCGAACGAACGGTCCGGGCCGGCCTGCAGCCGGAAGTCGTCGTCCTGCGCCTTCAGGACCTGCCGGACCTTCTCGTCGACCGTGGGGCGCGGCACGGTCACGCCGAGGGAGGCCGCCTCCTTCGCGACCAGCCGGCGGCGGACCTCCTGCTCGAGGGCGGCGAAGACGTGCTCGGTCCGCGTGAGGAAGAGGAACGGGAGGAGGTCGTCGGCGCGGACCTCGTCGCCGTCGACGACCGCGAGGACCGGATCGCCGCCGAGCGCGGCGCGCCCCGGCGCGACCCCGAGCGCCGACGCGTCGACGACCTCGTCCCCCGCCGCGACCGGTCCGCCGAGTCCGAGCGCGACGAGGAGCCCCGGCGCGAGCGTCCGGCGGATCACTTGAAGACCGCGATCCGGTCGAACGTCAGCGTCTTGCACCGGGCGCACGGCACCTCGGTCTGCTGCTGGTTCGGATCCGCGCTGCCGTAGAACTCGAGGAACCCCTTCCCCGCGCAGAGCGAGCAGTCGCGCCGGTCGGGCGGGAGCTGGGTCATCTTCTCGCCGAACTCGGAGAAGAACGCGAGGAGGAACGAGGTCCGCTCCTTGCTCTGGGCCCCCTTCCACCAGTCGACGTCGCTCGGGGGGACGTCGGCGATCCGGCCGACCGTCTTCTTCTCCTGCTTCTTCCGGTCGCGGTCCTTCGCCTTCTCGCGCAGCTTCTCGGCGATCCGCTCCTCGAGCGACTTCGGCTTCTCCTTCTGCTCGGCCTCCTTCTCCTCCTCCTCGGCCTTCGCGCGGCGGTCGTACCCCGCCTTCGCGTTCTCCTCGCCGAGGATGAACGTCCCGCCCGCGTACGACGCGCGGACCGGCGATCCGGTCGTCGGCCGGTTCTCCCACAGCTCGTCGACCTCCTCCTCGGTCAGGCCGTACAGGTCGACCAGCTTCGCCCGGACGTCGACCCACGCCTGCTCCTTCGCCCAGGTCATCGCGGCGCCGAGCTCGATCTGCGGGTTCCGCCCCCGCTCCTCGCACGCGCGGCGGAGGAAGGTCAGGAAGTCGGAGCGGATCTTCTCGAGCAGCGACGTCCGCTGGCCGTCCGCGATCTTCTTCTTCTCGCGCTGGACGTCCTGGAGCTGCACCGAGCGCGGCCACGACTCCTCGAACTCGATCACCTTCGCCATCGCCTCGCGCCAGGCGCCGCGATACCGGAGCGTGCGGATCGTCCGGAGCGCCTCCGACTCGACCTTCTCCTTCTCCTTCGCGGCGAGGAGGTCGATCTTCTGCGTGATCAGCTGCGCCTTCGAGAAGTTCGGGTCGGCGGCGAGCGCGGCCTCGAAGTCGGTCCGCGCCTGGTCGTAGAGCGCGAGCGACTCGGCGAGCAGGCCGAGGTTGAAGTGGTCGACGGCGCGCGCCGGCGGGGCGTCGGCCCGCTTCCGGTTGTAGACGTTCCCCGGGTGCTCGACCTCGAGCGCGTCGACGAGGACCGTCTCGATCCGCCGGATCGAGTCGAGGGGGACCGGCGTGACGTTGTCCTTGACGCGGATCAGGAGCTTCCCCTGCCGGCGCCCCTCGTCGAGGCCGACGATCGACCCGGTGGCGGTCGTGACCTTCAGCGCCTCGAGCTGGACCGGCGGGAGCTCGTCGCCGACGAACCCGTAGATCCGCTTGATCTCCTCGACGTCCTCGGGGCGGAGCTGGTGCCAGCGGAGCGGCAGGACCCCGCCGTTGTCGTCCCGGCGGAGCGTCACCCCTCGCGCCTCGTCGAACCCCTCGATCGCGCCGGAGACCTCGCGGCCGCTCTTCAGGTGAACGGTCACGCGGTGCTCCGCCGCCTGCGCGAGGCTCGGCCACGCGGCGAGGAGGACGAGGAGCAGGGTGCGGGGGATCGAAGTCTGGTTCATCGTTCGCTCCGGTTCGTCAGGGCTTCTTCGCCCCGCGGATCCACGCCTCGGGGCCGGCCTGCGGCCGGGTGAAGAGCGTGAACTTCTGGCCCCGTTCGCGCCCGGCGTCGAGCGTGTAGACGTGGACCGTGGCCATCACTCCCCCGTCCGGGCCGAGCTCGTCGTCGACCTCGAACGTGGAGTCGTAGAAGTAGCCGGGATGCCCGGGGATCTCGACCCGCACCAGCGGATCGATCTCGGGCGCGCCGGCGTTCGCCGCCACCGCGTCCTCGACGAAGCGGCGGACGCGCATCCGGACGTCCTCCGACGCCTGGGCGACGATCGTGTTCCGGGTCGCGTTCCGGTGCATCGCGAGCCCGGACGCGAAGAGGCCGAGGATGCCGACCACGCCGGCGAGCAGGATCCCGAGGGCGACCATCACCTCGAGCAGCGTGAAGCCGCCGACGCGCCGCGGACGCGCCGTTCGATCGAGGCGCGACGTCGTCGCCCCCGCCGGCCCGCCGCCTTCGATCACCCGCCGGTTCCGCGTCATTCGTCGTTCCAATCCTCCCGGAAGACCGGGAGTTCGATCACGCGCTGGAAGGAGCGGCCGACGCGGACGCGCTCGCCCGCCTCGTGCTCCATCGCCGTCGTCCCGCGGGCGCCGCGCTCGACGGTCAGCCAGCCGTCGTCCGACGCGGACCAGCGCATCCACTCCGCGCCGACCTTCACGAACGGGAACGGCGTCTCGCCGCGGACCGCGCGCGGGGAGTCGATCCGGATCCGGTTCGCCGACGCCGTGACGGCGTCCGCCAGCCGGAGCTCCCCCGACTGGTCCTCGTCCGCGTCGACGACCAGCGTGAACCGGAGCCGCCGGGGGAAGACGTCGTCCCACGCCTCGCCGAGCGACGCCTCGTCCTTCGCGAGGAGGAATCGGTTCGCCCCGATCCGGTCGAGCAGCACGCCGCGCGTCGAGTCCCAGACCGTCAGCGGACCGGTGTCGGAGTTCGGCGGGTCGTCGAAGCTCCGCGTGTCGCGCGACCAGAGCTCGACGCCGAAGAAGAGGACGTTCTCCGCCAGGAGGACCGCCTCGGCGTCGAGCTTCTTCGGGTCGTCGAAGGCGGGCGAGAGGAAGAGGGAGTCGTCCCGGCCGATCGGGGTCCGGAAGATCCGATAGAGCGACAGGAGCGACGGGTCGCTCCCCTTCTCGGGGAGCCGCGCCGTCGCGTACGCCACCTCCGCCATCCCGCCGGTCGCGCGGGCCGCGCGGACGTCGAGCTCGGAGACGTCGGTGACGACGTCCGACACGCCGGCCGTCCCGCCGACCCGGTCCCCCGCCGAGCGGAGGCGGTTGTCGGTCCGCTCCTCCGGGCACGACCGGACGAAGCGGACGCGCTGCAGCGTCGACTCGTCGACGTCGTTCGCGTCGAGGTCGAAGATCCCGTGGTCGACGAGCATCCGGACGTGCGGGGCGGCCTTCCCCGGCGGCTCGTGCGCCCGGATCATCCGGAACTCGCGGGCGATCTCGTCGAGGAGGTTCGCCCCCTTCTCGAGCGCCTGGCGGTTCCCCTCCCCCTGGCGCCAGATGTCGAGGCCGCCCTTCAGCATCTGGAACAACATCCCCGCGAGCACCGTGAAGATGGCGATCGCCGTGAGGAGCTCGATCAGCGTGAATCCTCGCGCGCGACGGCTCATTGCCACTCCTCGTACTCGAGCCGGGCCGGCCCGCCGATCCAGTCGACCCCGAGGAGCGACAGCCGCGGCGCTCGCTTCCAGTCGTTGGCGCCGCCGCGGTCGCCGCCGCGCTTCGTCGGATCGATCGGGGTCGCGTCGAACGCCCCCGGCTTGTAGCGCGTGAAGACGCGGAGCTCGAGGGAGTCCCCCTGCCGTCCGATCAGGTTCGGGCGCTGGTCGCCGCCGGGGAGCTCGAACTGGAACAGGTCCGCCGCCCCCGCGACGTCGTCGGTGAACGCGCCGCGCCCGCCGACCCGCGCCTGCACCACGAGGTCGCAGAGCGGCGACCCTCCGGTGGCGTGCCAGAGGAGGCTCTTGTAGAACGCGCCCGTCGCCTGGTGGAGGAGCCCGAGGTACGCGAGCTCCGGGGCGTCGGCGCGCGGGTGCCACCGGTCCTCCGTCCGGGTCGGGAAATGGAAGACGAGCACGCCGTCGTCGTGCCGAACGGCCGCCGTGCCGAAGCGACCTCGGAACAGCCCCGCCCGCTGCCGGTCCGACGGATCGACCCAGTCCGGCATCACGAGCGTGTTCCCCTCCTTGCGCGAGTACCCGACGATCTCCTGGCCGATCAGGACGTATCCGCGGGCCGGGAAGTCGGACGCGTCCGCGAGCTCGAGCCGGGACGCGCGCTCGGAGATCGAACGCTCGAGGAGGGAGACCCGGAGGAACGTCATCTCCCGCACGCTCGACAGCCGGGTGTGGAACTGGAGCGGCGTCCCGAGCATCCCCCGGCCGCCGACCGCGACCCGCAGCTCCGCCTCGGAGTCCTGGTCGTCGAGGATCATGTCGGCGATGCCGACCAGCTCGTCGTCGATCAGGAGGAGGAAGCCGTCCTCGGGGAGGTTCGACGGCGGGTCGATCGCCTCGATCACCTCGCTGCCGCTCAGCCAGGAGTTGTAGCGGAGCGTCCGCCGGGAGAGGAAGAGCGTGTCGTCGAACTCGTCGTCGCGGGAGAGGACGAACCGCGCGTGGCGCGGGAGGACCTCGGACGGCGTCTGCGGGTTGAACCACTCCACCTCGTCGAGGGTGCCGCCGACCGGGGACCGCTCGCCGCGGAGGTCCCCCCCGAGGAAGAGCTGTTCGCCGACGCGGACCGGCAGCTCGCCCGACGGGAACTTCAGGATCCGGGTCAGGTCGCGCGACTGGACGTTCTGGTTCGCGAGCGCCGCCATCGCCGCGCCGCCCGAGCTCGGGTCGACCGCGGAGAGGAGGTCCCGGAAGTTCGCCTCGTACGCCCCCTCGACGCCGGTGTCGAACGCGAGGTGACACGCGTACCCGCCCCAGACCTCGACGTCGGTCTCGCAGTACGCGTAGTTGATCCGCTGCTCCTCGCGGCTGCGCGACTGGGGATCGATCAGCGTGACGTAGTCGCGGGCGCCCGGGCGCCCCCCGCGGACGGTGTCGCGCAGGGTCCGGAGGACCGGGAGGACGATCGCGCCGGCCGGATGCGCCTTGCTCTCGGTCCCGAGCACGCCGCGGAACGCCAGCATCCCGCCGTCGAGCCGGCTCGGCGCGAGCCCGGCGTCGGTCTCGAGCTGCGGCTGCTTCTCCTGGTTGCCGGCGATCGACTCGTAGTTCACGGCCGCCGCGAGCTTCTCGCCGGACGGGAACTGGTTCACGTTGTCGAGCGTGTACTTGACGGTCACGTCGAGCGCCATCATGTCGATCGCCCGGCGGATCCGCGTCGGCTCGTCCCGGACGAGGCATCCCTCCGCCATGACGTCGTACCGGACCCACTCGGTCCCGCCGCCGGCGGCCGTCCCGAGGAAGCCGGTGCCGATCTGCACCATCTCCGGGAGCGTCCGGGTGCCGCGCAGCTCGGGGACCGGGTACTGCTCCTCGACCTGGGCCGCGGTGAGGCCCGGGCGGACGGAGATCGGGATCACGAAGATCGGCTGCTTCCCGCCGTGCCCGCTGCCGACGAACTGCTGCTGCCACTCGGCGATGTGGACGTGCGTCGCCACCGCCGTCGCGTCGAGGTCCGCCTGCGTGTTCTGGTTGCCGTGGTTCACCAGGTTCGAGTGGTTCTCCGGCACCCACTGCGTCGAGGAGCCGGACGTCGGCGCCCGCCGGATCCCGTTCAGCGTCGTCCCGTCGAACCCCTGGTAGTAGATCAGCTCGCCCAGACCGATCAGCGACCCGTTCGGCGTCCTCCCGACGCGCGCCGTCGTCAGCTCCGCCTCGAGCGCGCCGATCGAGAGGGTGCGGGCGCCGCCGGTCGACGGGGGCGGGAAGGGGCTCGACACGATCAGGGCGAACCCGCCGTTCCGGTCGAACATCGACGACAGGTCGCCGCCGCCGGCCGAGGCCGACGTCCCGACCGGCGAGTTCGGGTTCGTCACCGTGACGAGCGGGAGCGTGACGACGGTCTCGTCGACCCCCTTCCCGATCTCGACGTCCAGGGTCTGCCCGCCGCCCTCGAACGTCGTCTCGATCGGCTTCGCCGCCTCCTGCGCCTCGGGGTCGACCATCGCCACCCCGAACGCCGACATCGAGTTCAGGAGCCCGACGTTCCCCGTCGGGACGCGCCGCGACACGACGACCCCCGGGTAGCCGAACAGCTCGACCGCCTCCGACGCGAGGTGGCGATCCCCCCGCGACCCGCGCCGCGCCCGGCCGCCGAACGCGTCGCCGGTCACCCGCGACACGATCAGCTCGTCGTCGGTCCGGTCGGTGTACTCGATCAGCTCCTGGTCGATCCGGACCACCCCGAACGGCGGGAAGAGCGTCGCGTCCTCGACCTTGATCTTCTCGCTCGACCCCGCGGTGTAGCCGGGGATCGACGCGAACGCCCCGGCGTTCGCCGGCGGACCGATGTCCTCGGCGAGGCGGGTCTGGAACGCGCGACGACCGCGCGGCACGTTGTCGACGAAGAGCGCGAGGTCGGACGGCTTGTTGCCGCGCACGTACGCGCGGATGTGGTACGGCACGTCCGCCTCGAACGGCAGGCCGTCGTCGAACGCGTATCGGATCTCCGCGAACTGGCGCGGCCAGTCCCCCGCCTCGCGCGCGTCGAAACCCGGGAACCGCTCGCCGATCGGGTCCGGGACGCTCGCGTCGCAGACCCGGAGGATCAGCTCGGTCCCGTCGACGAACAGGAGGACGCGGTTCGTGATGTCCGAGTACTTGTCGTCCTCGGTGTCGCCGGAGTCGAAGAGGTAGGCGACCCCCTCCCCCGTCTCCTCCGACGGGTGCCACCAGAGCTCGACCTCGAACGGCCGGACATACCCTCGTTCGTCGAGCAGCGCGAGGAGGTCGGACTCGACGTCGAGCGCCAGGGGGCCGTCCTCGCCGAAGTCCCAGCCGCGATGGTCCGGCGAGGCGATCTCCTGCCGGTCGGCCGGCGCGCCGTCGAAGTGGAGGATCCGCTCGATCGGCGCCTCCGGGTCGGGCATCCACGCCTTGTCGTCCCGCCGCCCCTCCTGCCGCACCGGAGCGAGCCCCGCCCACGCCGGCGCCTCCGCGTCGCCCGGCGCCGGGTACCGGGCCGCGGTCGTGTACGCCTCGGTCCGGAGCGACGGCTCGTTCATCGCGTCGCCGCCGTCGAGGTGGACCGGCCCCGTCGTCCAGTGCTTGCCGGTCCGGGTGAGGCGCCGCTGCCGCTCGAACTCGACCTGCGAGTCGAAGAGCGCGACGTTCGGCCCCGCCGGCACGGACTGCCCGATCTGCCGCGCGAACCGACGCGCCGCCTCCCGGCCCGCCGGGAGGTTCTCGCTCGCCGCCGCGTCGAGCCGGAACACGCCGGCCGAGCGGTAGACGAACGAGGCGGTCCCCGTCAGCAGCCGCGCGTCCATCGCGTTCTGCGCGTTCAGCAGGATCGCGCGCCGGTTCTCCTCGGTGATCGTGCTCGCCCGCGCGAGCCCCGCGAGCACGCTCGACAGCTCGCGCTCCCCCTCGAGCGGCCGGGCGGCGATCAGCGCGTCGGCGACCGCCGCCGCCTCCTTCGGGTCGACCCCGTCGGACGAGTCCTTCCGCCGGATCCCGGTCAGCAGCGCCTCCAGCACGCGACGCGAGCAGGTGTTGACGTTCACCGGCGCCCGCGCCAGCCCCTCGAGGATCGCCTCGTCGGCGGCGTACGAGTGCTCGCACGGCTCCTGCAACGTGACCAGGAACGTGTCGTCCGCCGCCTCACCGACCGAGACGACGAGGTTGTACTCCAAGCGGTCCTCGGCCGACAGCCGGACCACGGTCCCCGGCCCGAGGTTCCGCGCGCCCGCGACGACGAGCTGCGGCACCTTGGCGTCCGCGTCGATCGGCGTCACCACGCGCGCCGCCCCGACGAAGCCGCCGGCCGACGGGACCTCGCCGTGGACCGTCAGCTCCTCCTCGACGCCGTCGATCTCCTCCGCGGAGAACGACACCTCGCCGAACCGCGCGACGTCCTTCAGCGCGCGGACGGTCGGGAAGGCGGTCCAGCCGGGCGGCTCCGCCTTGTACGGGTAGACCGTCGCGACGAGGACGCGGTAGTCGATCACCGCCTCCCCCACCGCGTGCGTCGTGGCGGGGATCGACTCGACGACCGACGTCGTCTGCGCGCGCGTGAGACCGGTCAGGCGCGACCCGTCCTTCCCGCGGTAGAGGATCAGCTCCCCCTCGATCCAGACGATCCCCTGCTCCTGGAACGCCGACGCGTCGTCGACCCGGAGCTCCGACTCCTCGTCCTCGTCGAGCTCGGCCGCGAGACGGGACCCGCCGAGGAGGTTCGACAGGAGGAACGGGCCGCAGTGGTTGACGTCGACCCGCCCCTGCTCGTCGCTCGCGCGGACGGACCAGATCGATCCGGTCGGATCGCCCGCGTCGACGCCGAACGCCTTCGCCTCGGCCTTCACGTCGACCTTCAGCTCGGCCTCGCCGTCCCAGTCGGGCGTCGCGTCCCGGCCGGGCGCGGTCTTGGTCATCGCCTCCTCGCCGAACGCGAGGGCGGCGGCGATCGTCGACTCCGCCTTCGCCCGGTACACCTCGCTCGCCGCGGTCCGGTCCTGGTTCCGCATCGAGAGCGAGAACGGGGTGGCGATCGCGAGGAGCGCCATGAGGACGAGGATCACCGCGATCAGGGCGACCCCGCGCTCCGGACGGTCGGGGCGGCCGGGGAGGGGCTTCATCGGATCTCTCCCAGGAGGCCGACGACCACGTCGCGGGTCCGGCGGTCCTCGTCGTACATCAAGGAGACGGTGACCGGACGCTGGTGGTGTCCCGGGTCGAGGCGGCCGCGCCCGTCGAACCAGATCGTCCCCTTCGCCGCGAGCCGGACGCCGTCGGGGAGAGGCGGCGCCTGGACCGTCACGACCGACGCGAGGCGGATCTCGTCGACGCCGCCGACGAAGTGCGGCTTCACGCCGCCGACCATCAGGGATGCGCTCGGCTCCGGATCGAGGGCGAGGCGCTCCTCGTTCGTCTTCCGCGCCCGCTCGCGACCGTCGATCGAGAGGCGGAACGTGAACCCGTCGTACAGCAACGTCACCCGGCTCCATCGCTCGGGCCAGACCGCGTCGTCGGTCTCGAGGTGCAGGAGCCCGTTCTCGTCGCCGCCGGAGACCTCCCCCTCCTCGACCCGGACCGCCGCCGCGAGCGTCCGCGCCGGGGTCATCACGAGCCGGAACGCCTCCCCCTTCGAGACGACCACGCCGCCGGGGAAGTCGTTCGGGACCCGCACGAACAGCTCGACCAGGAGCCCCTGCTCGGCGTCGAAGGACGGGGAGCTCCCGAGGTCGAGCCACCCCGACTGGTCGCCGGGGAGGAGCATCGCGCTCCCGATCGCGCCGTCGTCGATCAGCGTCGCCGCGCCGCGCGTCTCGGCGAGCGTCGGCCAGCCGACCGAGCGGTCGTCCTCGAGGTGCCAGTTCCCGATGCTCTGGAAGCCGGACGCCTGGATGACGTTCGACTCCGGGTCGAGGTCGACGCGCGCGGTCGACGACTGCTCGATCGCGAACAGCCGCGCCCCGCGGAGCGCGTCCTTCACCTGCGCGACCGCCAGCCGGCGGCCGAGCGAGATCTTCTTGAACGCCCCGACCCCGATCCCCATCAGCACGGAGATCAGGGTCAGCACCGTCAGGAGCTCGAGCAACGTGAACCCCGCCCCCGCCCGCTCGAGCGGAGCGGCCGACCTCTCGGTCCGGGGCTGGCGGTTCGACACGTCGGGTCTCCCGGGTTCAGTTCGCGGAGTAGCTGGTGATGTCGTCCTCGGTCCCGTAGACGCCGTCCTCGCCGACGGAGAGGAGCTGGTACGACTCGCGTGCGAAGAACGAGCCGGTCCGCTCGCTCGTCGCCGCCTTGACCACGACGCTCTCGATCTCGCCGGTCGCGTCGGTCACGAACTCGTACTCGTGCTCCTTCTCGTAGTCGTCGTACCGGATGTAGACGAGCGGGTTCTCCCACGCGTCGACGACCTCGTTCAGGTCGGGGATCGCGTTGATCGTGACGTTCTTGTCCGCCTTGTCGCCGTCGAGGTTGCGGAGGTGCTGCTCGTCGACGCGGGCGCCGTCGTAGTCCTTGTGGTACAGGCCGACCACCATCGCCTCGTTCCCCTCGAACAGGTGGTTCTTCGCCTTGATGCCGTACCCGGCGAGGGAGCTCTTCGGGTAGTCCCCCTGGGCGTTCCGGTACTGCTCGAGGTACCCCTTGACCGACTCGAGGGTCCCGACGGTCGCGGCGTAGTCGCCGCGGCCGCGGAACTTGTTGTACCCCACCGCCCCGATGCCGAGGAGCATCGCCAGGATGGTGATGACGACCAGGAGTTCGACCAGGGTGAAGCCGCGCGCGCGCGGGGTGCCGTCGTTCATCGTGTTCTCCGCCGGGAGGACCCGGCCGCTCTACTCCTGATAACGCACGATCCGGACCCGGTCACAGGTCGCGGCGACGTTCTCGCTCCCGCCCGCGAACGCGAGGACGCCCCCGTCGCACTGGCGCTTCAGCTTCTTCAGCATCTTCGACTCGATGCCGTCCTTCACGACGACGCCGTCGACCCGGACCTGGAAGATCCCCTTGTCGTAGTCGGTCCGCTCGATGGCGAGGGTGAACGGGGTCCCCTCCGGCAGCGTCCCCGCCGGCCTCACCTCGGTCCAGTCGGAGATCGTGCTCTTGTCGTCCCGCACGCGCAGCCGGACCGACCCGTCGGGGAACCGCGCCACCGCGACCTCCCCCTGCGGCAGGACCTGCCGCCCGGTCGCCCGCTGGTAGTAGAACCGGATCCCGATCGCCGCGTCGTTCGTCGCCTCGGCGGTCAGGTCGGCCTCGAGCGACACGAACCGCGGCCCCTCGATCGCGCGCGTCAGGAGGGTCGGCTCGTCGGGGTCGGTCCGCCGCTGCATCCCGCGGATCGCGACGCCGTCGCCGGTCGCGGTGAGCGTCGGCCCGAACGCCTCGACGACGTCCCAGTTGTTCCGGATCTGACGCCGGTCGAATCGATCGATCCACTGCTCCTTCGCGCGGTGGTCCTCGATCAGCGCCTGGTGCGTCGCCGCGTAGGCGTGGAACGGGTCCGTCTCGGCTCCGGCGGCGGCGCGCGACTCGGCGAAGTGCTGCAGCGCCTCGTCGACCCGCTCCTCGCGGTAGTCGCACCACGCGATCCCGGCGAGCGCGGCCGGGTTCGGCGCGTCGTCCGGGCCGAGGCCGGCGGTGAACGCCTCGCGCGCCTCGCGGAGCTGGTTCTGCCGGAGCAGCGCGAGCCCGAGCAGGACGTGCGCCTGGTCGTGCCCCGGCTCGCGCCGGACCGACTCGCGCAGGTAGAGCTCCGCGTCGCGCGGACGATCGGCGAGGAGCTCGACGTAGCCGAGCTCGTTCAACACGTCGACGAGCCGTCCGTCGATCTCGAGCGCGGTCCGGAGCCGCTCGCGCGCCGCGTCGACGTCTCCGGCCCGGCGCGCGATCCGCCCCGCGCGGTACAGCCCGAACGGATGGTTCGGATGGTACTCCAGCGCCTCGTCGAACCGGTCGCCGGCGCGCTCGAGGTTCCCGAGCCGCTCCTCCACCGCGCCGATCGAGACCGCGCTGTCGAACCAGGTGAGCGGGTCGAGGTCGGCCGCCTCCTCGAACCGCGCCTTCGCCTGGGGCGCCGCCGACGGGTCGCTCTCGATCCCGTACGCCAGCGCGACCCCCGCGTTGAAGGTCGCGTCCCGGTTCCGCGGATCGAGCTCCTGGGCGGAGCGGCACGCGCCGAGCGCCTTCGCCGCGTCCCCTTCGACGAGCGCCACCGCGGCCTGGAGGACGAGCGCCTCCGCGCTGTCGACCCCCATGCGCGAGATCTGGTCGAGCCGCGACCGGGCCCCCTCGAGGTCCCCGATCCGGATCTGCGCGCGGGCCAGCTCGAGGCGGGCGACGAGTCGCTCCTCGGCCGACCCGGCGCGCCCCTCGGCGATCGTCAGGACGTCGACCGCCTCGGCGGCCCGGTTCGTGGCGACGAGCAGACGACCGAGCTCGAGGAACGCGACGTGGTCGTTCGGCGCCGACTTCATCGCCTCGCGGAACTTCTCCTCGGCCTCGACGTCGAGGCCGAGCCGGCGGGCGAGCCGCCCCTCCTGCACGAGGAGCCGCGCGCTGGTGACGCCGGCGTCCCGCGCCTCCGCGTACACCTTCAGCTCCTCCTCGGTGTCGAACGCGCGCGCCTTCACCTCGCCGAGCAGCTCCCACGCCTCGGTGTCCTTCGGGCTGAACGAGAGCGCCGAGCGGAGGAACCGCTCCGCTCCGGCGAGCGCCGCCTCCCGGTCGTCGTCGATCCAGCCGAGGCACTTCCGCGCGGCGGCGATCTGCGTCTTCGCGTTCCCGACGCCCGGCCGGACCTCGCGCTCGAGGAGCGCGACCCGGCCTCGTAGCCGCCGTTGCCCTCGAGCTCGGCCCGCGGGAACGACAGGCGCCCCTGCGCCTGGCCGGTCTTCGGGTTCACGGTCCGGAAGTCGACGGCGAGCGTCGGGTCGTCGAGGAGCTTCAGCGGGTCGGGGTTCATGATCGTCCCCCAGACCCGGGAGAGCGACTTCCGCTTCACCCAGTCGTACGTCCGCTCGGGATTCGACACGTCCAGACCGAGGTCGTCCCCTGCGCCCCCCGCGCCGAAGTCGATCCCGCCGAAGCCGCCGCCGTTCCCCCCGTCCCCCGCCGCCGGCCCGGACTCGCCGGACGGGGACGGGGCCGCGAGGACGTCGCCCGCCGGCGGGAGCCGCAGCGGCGAGAGACGATCCGACTCCATCCCCGGGGCGGGGACGAACTCGATCGCCCCGATCTCCGGCAACGGCGGCCACGGGAGCGTCAGGTACGGGAGCGGGTTCCAGTCGCGCGGCGGCAGGAACGGGTCGCGGCCCGACGGCTGGTACGACGCGTCCGCCGACGTCGGGAACCGGACGATCGGCACGGACGGCGCCTCGACGGCGTCGATCCCCTTGCCGCGGGGCGGCCGCTTCGGGGCGTACTGGTCGTTGAACCGGAGGTACCCGAGCCCTCCCACCACCAGGAGGACGACGAGGAAGAGCCCCTGCTCGCGGTTCATCTTCATCGCTTGTCCCCCAGGACGCGGACCTCGGGGTCGATGTTCAGCGCCGCGACGGTCATCTTCAACACGGTCAGTCCGTAGGCCCGCTTGACGTCGACGTCGATCCGGGCGTCCTCGACGGCGAGGAATCGGTCCTCGCTCCGCACGATGTTCTTGATCACCTCGGCGATCGACGCGGTCGACCCCTCGATCCGGAACCGGACCCGCAGCGGGACGACGAAGCTCTCGGCCGACTTCCGGCCGCGCCCCCGATCCTCGACGATCTCGATCTCGGGGATGGCGCGGACTCCGGCGAGGATCGCCGCCTCGACGACCTGCTCGACGACGTTCAGGCCGCTCAGGCAGCGCTGGATCGCCTCGCGGCCGGACGGCGTGAACTCGGGGAGGCCGAGCGTCTCGACGACCTGGATGTTCCGTCGCGCGGCCACGTCGACCAGCGCGTCCCGGGCGCCCGAGCGGATCTCGTTGTACAGCAGGTCGGGGCTCGGCTCGCGCGCGGGGAGGACGTAGTCCTCGTGCGTCGTGAAGCGCATCCGCTCGACCAGCGCCGCCAGACGTTCCTCGAGCTCCCGGTTCTCGCCCGCGACGGCGGACGCCTGCGAGCGGCTCGGCGTCTCGAGCCGGTTCAGCTTCCCGCTGTTCGAGCGGACGGTCTGCGCCGCGCTCGTCGCGCTCCAGAGCGACCCGATCGTCGCCTGCCCGATCAGGAAGACGACGAAGCCGGCGCCGACGCCGAGGATGAACCGCTTGTTCCCCTGCCAGACGTCATTCAGATCCATCGTCGGCCTCCTCGCCGTCTCCGGCCTCGCCGTCCGCGGACGGCGGCGGTTCGGAGAAGTTCATGGTGACGGACCATTCGAACGCCTTTCGGGGCCCCGACGGGGACGTCTTCGTCTTCGGGGTGCGCGGGAGGAGCGGGTCGCGGGCGAGCTCGGTGACGAACCGGTTGAAGAGCTGTTCGAGCCCCTCCACCCCCTCGCGCCCCTCGCCGCGGACCTCGACCGCCGGCTTCGACGCGCCGCCGATGCCGAGCTCCTCGTCCTTCGTCCGGACGAGCTCGACCTCCTTCACGTACAGGTCGCGCGGCAGGTACCGCTGGACCATCCCGAGCGCGCGGTCGAGGCCGACCCCGGCGACGACCCGCTCCTCGAGCAGCTCGATCTTCCTCGCGTTCTCGGCGCGCGAGTCGACCGCCTCCGTGTACTCCTCGGCCGTCCGCTGCCGCTTCCGGAGCTCGGCCGCGAACGTGCGCGCGTCCTTCGTCGCCGCCTCGTGGTCCGCCTTGCTCCGCCAGGCGTCGAACCCGAGGAAGAGCGCGACCAGCACCGCGGCGAGGACCGCGAAGAGCGTCCGGTCCTGGAACCGCCGCGCCTTCTCCAGCGACGGCGGCAGGATCTCGATCGAGTAGCAGTCGTCGTACGCGGCCTGGAAGGCGAGGCCGAGCGCGACGACGGCGCCGGCGCGCTCCTCGTCGTCGAGGTCCCCCTCTACCGCCGAGACGTCGATCGACTCGAACGGATCGAACCGCTCGACCGGCACGTTCAGGTTCGACGCGAGGTACCGGTCGAGCCCCTTCAACAGCGCGCCGCCGCCGCAGAGGAAGACGCGGTCGAGCGACAGGTCCTGCACGCCGGTCTGCGACTTGGCGAACATCACCGACGACTGGACCATCGAGAAGACCTGGCCGGTCGCGCCGGAGAGCGCGCGCGCGACCTTCTCCTCCTGGCTCGAACGGCGCGGCGCCGAGTCGAACGGCGACACGTCCGCCATCTCGTGCTTCAGCTTGCGCGCCTTCTCGGGGCTGACGTTGAACGACGCCACCAGCGCGTCGTCGAACAGTTCGCCGCCGCCGGAGAGGTTGCGGGCGAAGAAGAGCTCGCCGTCGCGGACGAGGACGATGTCGGTGTTCCGCGCCCCGACGTTGACGAGCAGCGTCGTGCCGTCCCCCTCCTCGGTCTTCCGGAACGCGTTGAACAGCGCGATCGAGTTCGGGGTGAAGGCGCGCGGCTTCACCCCCGCCGCGTCGAGCACCTCGAGGTGGTGGTCGAGGATCGCCTGCTTCGCGAGCGCCAGCAGCACGATGTCGTCCGACGACAGGTCGGAGACCACCGGAACCAGGTTGAAGTCGGCCGCCAGCGCGTCGCCGCCCGACTGGCCGGTCATCTCCTGGATCTCGAACTCCATGAGCTGGCGGAGCTGCCAGTCCGGCACCGGCGGGACCTGGGTGTACCGGAGGACGACGTCCCGCCCGGTCAGCCCGCAGTAGACGTCCCCCTTGAGGGACCCGAGCGCGCGGGCCGCGCCGGCGGCGCCCGTCCCCGAGCCGTCCCTCGGGAGCGGCACCGTGACGAGGTCCGTCACGGCGAAGACGCCCTTCCTGTCGACGCCGGTCACGACCCGGATCGCGTCCGTTCCGATGTCGATCCCGACTGCGTTACGCGCCATCTGTGCTCCTCGTTCGGAGTCGTGGGTCGGCGGCGACGGCCCTAGCCGCCGCCGAGGAGCCGCTTCGCCTCGCCCGCGCTCTCGGAGTCGGGGAAACGGCGGGTGAGGTGATCGGCGATCTCGCGGGCGACGCGCCCTTCCCCCTGCGCGAGCGCGGTCCGGAGGCGCGCGAGCAACAGGTCGGCCGCGCGCTCCTTGGTCGACTGCACGATCGTCCGGCGTTCGGCCGCGAGCTCGACCTCGCGGGCCCGGAACGCCTCGGCGCCCGAGGTCCCCTCGAACGCCTCGGCCGCCGCCCGTGCCTCCGCCTCCGCCTCGCGGAACGCGGCCGGGCTGCCGAGGAAGCGGGCGCGCTCGATCGTCGCGGCGAGCGACTGCTCGATCCGCTCGCGCTCCCGCACGATCTCGTTCCGGCGCGTCTGCGCCTCGGCGGTGATCGCCTCGTCGAACGGGAACTCGTTCGTGATCCGCGCCACGATCGAGAGCGCCTCGCCGAGCCGTCCCTGGCGCTGCGCCTCGCGCGCCTCGCCCGCGAGCTCGGCGGCCTCGGTCTTCTCCTCGACGAAGTCGACCTGGATCCTCACGACGAGGCGGCCGGCGGCGACCGGCGGGCGGAGCGCGAGCCGCATGACGTCGCCCGCGCGCGCGCCCTCGACGTGCACCGCCGGCTCGAGGGAGAGCCGCAGGCGGGTCGCGCCTCGACCGAGCACCAGGCCGTCGACCCCGTCCGCGTCGATCCGGTCGCGGTACGGCTCGAGCGTGGAGCCGCGCACGACGCCGACCGGCTCCTCGGTGAGCGCGGGGAGGAGGAGGACCGGGACCTCGACCGCGGTCACGCCTTCCGGCGCCTGCCACTCGACGCGCCACTCGGCGCCGCGGGGCTCGGCCGCGAACGACGACGCGTGCTCGACCTCGCGCCCCGCCGCGACCACCAGCGAGTCCTGGGCGAGGTGACGTCCGGCGTCGTACTCCCGGTCGGCCGCCCGGCAGGTGAAGGCCCCGATCCGGAGCAGCTCGTCGCCGCGCCCGACGAACAGGCCGGGGCCGACGCGCTCGAACTCGAACTGGTTCACCGTCGTCGGGGTCGGCCGGGCGACGCCGGTGTCGAACACCCCGAGGTCGTCGAACCGGACGTCGCCGGCGCCGAGTCCGCTCAGCACGACCGCGAGATGCGTCGCCCCGCTCGGCGCGACGACCTCGCCGGCCACCTCGCTCCACCCCGCCTCGGACGAGGAGTCGATCGGGACCACGACCTCGTACGAGGGGTCGTCGGCGCGGGTGAACGCCGCGGCGACCACGCCGACCGCCCCGTCCTCGGCCGCCACGAACCCGGAGATCCGGTAGTTCCGGCCGGAGACCGGGAGCGGCTTCTTCAGCCGCGCCTCCGCGACCTTCCCGTCCGGACGCGCCCGCAACGACTGGAGACCCGACCGGGCCCCGCCGGCCGCGACCTCGAACGTCGCTCCGTCCGCCTCCGAGAAGACCCAGAGGTCCTGCGGGTCGACCGCCGCCTCCCCCTCGCCGAGCTCGAGCGACCACCCCTCGCCGAGGAGGTTGCCGACCTGCGGCGGCGGAGCCTTCGGCGGCGCCGCCTTCTGCTGGACGTCCCAGTAGAACCACGCCGCGCCGGCGAGGGCGGCGACGAGCGCGACGAGGCCGAGCGTGGCGGCGATCCCCCCCTTCTTCTTCGGCGCCTGCGTGGTGTCGCGGACCACGTCCGGCTTCGGGATGTTCAGCATCGTCTGGCCGGCGTCGAGCGCGGCCGGACGGGAGAGGTCGAGCGGGGGACGGGACGCGTCGGCGAGGACCATCTCGTTCTCGCCGACGACCACCCGGTCGCCGTGGTCGAGCACGATCTCGTCGATCCGCTTCCCCTCGAGGAACGTCCCGTTCGTCGAGCCGAGGTCGCGGAGGACGGGGCGCCCTCCCTCGACGACGACCTCGCAGTGCACCCCCGAGACCTTCGCGTCCTTCAGGGCGAGCGTGTTGCTCGACCGCCGCCCCAGGGTGACGCGGTCGTCCGAGACCGGGACGCGCTCGCCGGCGCGCTCGCCGCGGGTGAAGATCAACTCGAACGGCGCGGCGCCGGCGGCCGGCTCGCCCCCGCCCTCGAGGACGATCTCGTCGGCGCCCCCCTCCGACGACGCGGCGGGAGCCGCGGCGGGCGGCGCGGCCGGCTTCGCCGGCGGCGGCGAGGCGGCCCGCGCGGCGCCGCCGGCGACCGAGAAGG
>JAUIEL010000704.1 GCA_030428825.1 bacterium | reverse complement strand
CGATCCGGAGGAGCTGGTTGTACTTCGCCACCCGGTCGGTCCGGCAGAGCGAGCCGGTCTTGATCTGCCCCGCGTTCGTCGCGACGGCGAGGTCGGCGATCGTCGCGTCCTCGGTCTCGCCGGAGCGGTGCGACACGACCGACGCGTACCGCGCGCCGGCCGCCATCCGCATCGTCTCGAACGTCTCGGTCAGCGTCCCGATCTGGTTGATCTTCACGAGGACCGAGTTCGCCATCCCGTCGGCGATGCCGGTCGAGAGCCGCTTCACGTTCGTCACGAACAGGTCGTCGCCGACGAGCTGCATCCGCGTCCCGAGCGCCGCGGTCAGGTCCTTCCACCCCTGGAAGTCGTCCTCGCCGAGCCCGTCCTCGAGCGAGAGGATCGGGTACGCGTCGGCCCAGCGCGCGTACATCTCGATCATCTCCTGCGCGCCGACCGTCTTCCCGTCGACGACGTACTTCTTCCCCTTCATGAACTCGTTCGCGGCCGCGTCGATCGCGATGGTCACGTCCGAGCCCGGCTTCAACCCGGCGGCGCGGATCGCGGTCATCACGACCTCGATCGCCTCCTCGTTCGACTTCAGGTCGGGCGCGAACCCGCCCTCGTCGCCGACCGAGGTCGACAGCCCCTTCTTCTTCAGCACGCTCTTCAGCGCGTGGAAGATCTCCGCCCCCCACCGGAGCGCCTCGCGGAACGTCGGCGCGCCGACCGGCTGCACCATGAACTCCTGGATGTCGACGTTGTTGTCGGCGTGCACCCCGCCGTTCAGGATGTTCATCATCGGCAGCGGGAGGACGCGCGCCGACGCCCCGCCGAGGTAGCGATAGAGCGGCAGCGCCGACTCCTCGGCCGCCGCCTTCGCCACCGCGCACGACACCGCGAGCGTCGCGTTCGCGCCGAGCTTCCGCTTGTTCGGCGTCCCGTCGAGCAGGCAGAGGATGCCGTCGACGGCGACCTGGTCGCGGGAGTCGACGCCGATCAGCGCCTCGGCGATCGGGCCGTTGACGTTCCGGACCGCCTTCTCGACCCCCTTGCCGAGGTAGCGCGTCTTCACGCCGTCCCGCAGCTCGACCGCCTCGTGGCTGCCGGTCGACGCGCCGGACGGGACCGCGGCGCGACCGAGCGCGCCGCCCTCGAGCAGCACGTCCGCCTCGACCGTCGGGTTGCCGCGGGAGTCGAGGATCTCGCGGGCCTGCACGTGCTCGATGAGGGGCATCGGTCTCTCTCCTCCGGGGATCGGGTGGGGGGACGCGGGCCACGGAACAAGGCGCCGCGCCGGCGAGGCCGTGTTCTACCGACGGCGAGACGGAGGGGCAACCGGCGACCCGCCGCGGCCGATCGAGAGGCCGCGCTCGAACTCCTCGTCGTCCCCCGGGTCGTCGACGAGGTCGCTCCACCAGCAGCCGAACCACGCCGCCCGGGCGAGGAAGACCAGGAAGAAGCCGACCGTCCCGAGGTCGAGGCGCCCCGCCGCCGCGAGCCCGGGCAGCGACGGCCCCTGCGCGACGACCAGGGCGAGGATCCGGACCAGGAACGACGTCGCGAACCGGACTCCCTCCAGCGGGGCCCGGACGAGCGAGAAGATCCCCCACGTCAGGACCTCCGCCGCCAGCCCGCCGGCCACGAACGACGCCAGCCGCTCGCCGCCCGCCCGCGCGAGGAGCCCGATCACCAGCAAGGTCGCCGCCGGAGCCGCCGCGGACCGCAGCGCGCGAAGGACCGCGGACGCGGCGGAGGCGTCGTCCCCGTCCCCTTCCAGGGCCCCCGCCGCCGCCAGTTCCCGTTCGCAGTCGAGACAGACCCGGATCCAGATGAGACGCCGCGTCCGGGCCCGCGCGACGACGCACCCGCAACGCTCGCACTCGACCTCGTCGAACGGACCGTCCACCGCCGGAACCTCCGGTTCGAGTCATCGACCGTCCTCCCCGCCTCCCTTGACCCGCCGGACCCGCCGATTCCCCCTTGAAAACGCCGCGCCGCGCGGCGAGGAGGGAGAGCTGAGATGTTGGGTGGGCGCCGGTGTTCCTCCTCACTCGAGCGCCTACGGGCGGCGGAAGGGCGACCCCCCTTTCCGCCGCCATCTCGTCTCGGCTGGTACGCTCGCGCGATGCCCGCACTCCGCCCCCTCCTCTCCGTCCTCGCGCTCGCGTTCGCCGGCTGCGCCCAGGTCGAGGTCCCGGTCTGGATGATCCGCGCCGACGAGTCCCTCTCCGTCGGCGAGGGAGAACGAAACGTCGCCGCCGTCCTCGAAGACCTCCACTGGGAACCGGACGGCTTCGACCCCGCCCTCCGCAAGGTCACCACCCGCTGGCGCCACCGCGACGGCGTCCTCGGCCCCGTCCGCTCGAGGGTCGAACTCCGCATGAAGTCCGATCCCCCCTTCGCCGTCGCCGCGACCGTCCCGCGGGAGGTCCACGACGGCCGAGGCTGGGTGCTGAGGGGAGAGGACGAGGAGCGGAGGGAGGAGCTGATCGCGGAGCTGACGGCGAGGCTGGGGGAGGAGAAGCAGGGGAGAGCAAGGGAGAGCAAGGGAGAGCAGGAGAGAGGGCGCTGACGCGGAGAAGGAAGGAGAGGAACGAGAGGAAGGAAAGGAACGAGAGGGCGCTGGCGCGGAGGACCGGCATCGACGACGGGCCTCGAGGCTGACCCATCTCATGGGTCCTTACCGGACTCCCCCTTTCCTACCCCGGAATCGGGTGAGGAAGTCCGGAGCGGGCGAGGCGGGGCCGGAGGAGGGACGAGGCTCCGAGAGCGACCCCGCAGCGCGACTCGAAACCGGGCGGAGACCACTCCGGGTGCATCGCGCGAGGACGTGAGCGGGTCGGAGAGCTCGTCCCTCCTCCGGCCGCCGCCGTGGCGAACGCGAAGACGTTCCCGAACGCGTTCCAAGCCGCGCAGCGCTACACTCATCCGCCGCGGAGGATGCCATGCACGAAGGTCTTCACGAACCCGCCGATCGACTCAGCCGCGCGACGATGGAGATGCATCGCGCGATCATCTCCCTGATGGAGGAGCTGGAGGCGGTCGACTGGTACAACCAGCGGGTCGACGCCACGCAGGACGCGTCGCTCCGGAAGATCCTCGCCCACAACGCGGACGAGGAGAAGGAGCACGCCGCGATGACGCTGGAGTGGATCCGGCGGCAGGACCCGGTGTTCGACGAGATGCTCCGGACGTACCTCTTCCAGGAGGGGGAGATCACGGAGATCGAAGAGGAGCACGGCTGAGCCGTCAGAGCCGGGCGAGGATCCCCTCGTTCAGCTCCCGGACCTTCTCCGCGCCGCAGAGCCGCTCGACCAGGGCGAAGGCGAACTCCATCGACGTCCCCGGCCCCTGGCTCGTGACGACGTTCCCGTCGACGACGACCCGGTCGTCCGCCACGTCGGCGCCCGCCGCCGCCAGGGCGGCGCGGACCGACGGGTGCGCGGTCACCCGGTGGTGCACCGCGATCCCCGCCTCGGCCAGGACCGTCGGGGCGGCGCAGACGGCCGCGGTCAG
>JAUIEL010000026.1 GCA_030428825.1 bacterium | reverse complement strand
CGCTCTTCAAGTTCCGGCGCGGCTTCTTCGACCGCCTCGGCCCGGCGCTCGAGCTCGGCCGGTCGTTCGTCGTCCCCGAGCGCCAGAGGGACGGCCAGACCCTCGGCCTCCTCTGGAAGGGGATCGCCCGGTTCGTCGCTGGCCACCCGCGCTACCGCACCCTCTTCGGTCCGGTCAGCATCAGCGCGGTCTACTCGAAGGCGTCGCAGGCGCTGATGGTCGAGTGGATCAAGCGGTTCGCGATGGCCGACGGCCTGAAGGCGCTGGTCCGCCCCCGCCACCGCCCGCGCCTCGGCGCCCACTGCCGCGCGGTCCGCGAGACGACGCTCGCCCTCGAGGGGCTGAACGAGCTCTCCGCCGGGGTCCTCGATCTCGAGCCCGAGCCCCGCGGCGTCCCCGTCCTCGTCCGCGAGTACCTGAAGCTCGGCGGCCGCTTCTGCGCCTTCCACCGCGACCCCGACTTCGCCGACGTCCTCGACGCCCTCGTCGTCGTCGACCTGTTCGGGACCCCCCGGCGCGTGCTGGAGCGGAACATGGGGCCCGAGGGCGCGGAGCGGTTCCTGGCGTTCCACGCGGAGCGCGCGGGGGTCGGCGAGGGGGAGCGGCTGGGGGCGTGAGGCCGGAGGACGGGGGACGCCGTCAGCGGGCGGACGCCGACCCGCGGAGGGCCGACGCGGCCTCGCGGTCGAGGAGCCAGACGAGGTCGCCGTCGTTCGGCCGGACGCGCGCCGCGGGGAACGGGGGGGCGCCGCCGCGCTCGAGGAGGATCGTGCGCATCACCGACGCCTTCCTCTCGCCGCCGACGAGGAACAGGACCGTCCGCGCGGCGTTCAGGGCGGGGAGCGTGAGGGTCAGCCGCGGCCCCTTGCTCGCCGAGTCGATCGCCTTCACGAGCTCCGGGCCGGTCCCCCGGTCCACGACGTCGGGGAAGAGGGACGCCGTGTGGCCGTCGTCGCCGACGCCGAGCAGGACGAGGTCGAGGCGCGGGATCGCGTCGTCGCCGCCGACGACCCGGCGGAACGTCGTCTCGTAGTCGCGCGCGGCGGCGTCGAGGTCGTCGCGCTCCCCTTCCATGCGGTGCACGCGGTCCGGGTCGACCGGGACGTGATCGAGCAGGGTCTCCCGCGCCATCCGGAAGTTGCTGTCGGCGTGATCGGGCGGGACGGCGCGCTCGTCGCCGAAGAGGACGTCGGCGCGGGCCCAATCGACGGCGGCCGGCGCGGCGGCCAGGCGGTCGTGGGTCGCGCGCGGCGTCGAGCCGCCGGCGAGGGCGATCGTGAACCGGCCGCGCGCCCGGATCGCCTCCGCGGCGTGGCGGGCGATGCGCGCCGCCGCCGCCTCGGCCAGCGCGGCCGCGTCGGACGTCACCTCGAGGATCACGACGTCTCGAGCCGCTCGCACGCCGCGTGGAGCGCCCGGTCGAAGTCGGCGCTCGTCTGCGGATCGGCGAGGAGGTGCGGGAGGACGTCGGCGTCGGTCGGCATCGGCCGGGGGAGCGCGCAGTTCTCGTGCTCCGCCTCCGACTCGGTCATGTCGAGGACGTGGTCGCCGTGCCGCTCGAGCCGGACGGTGCGGGCGACGCCGTCGACGTCGAACACGAGCCGGACCGCGGCGAGGCGGGAACGCGCCGCGTCGATCCGGAACGTCGAACGCGGGGCCTCGCCCTTCCCGAGCCGGGACGCCACCCAGCCGCCGAGGAGGAGCGCCTCGACGTCGTCGGGGGGCGCGGTCGTCTCGAGCGCCAGGAGCGAGGTCTTCCCGGTGGCGACCCGATCCCACGCGCAGGCGACCGCCTCGCGCCAGACGACGAGCCGCTCGAACGCGAGGTCGCGGACGCCGACGTTCAGCCGCCGCTCGATCTTCCGCATGCGCGTGAAGTCGGCGCGCGGCGCCTTCGAGCGGGCGAGGTCGGTCACCACGAGGTCGACCGCCGGGAGGAGGCCGTCGAGGACGGGGCCGTCGAGCATCCTCGGGTCGCGCGCCAGGAGGACGACCGGGAGGTCCGCCACCGGGAGGGCGCCGACGAGGGGAGGGAGGTCGTCCCAGCGGTCGGGGGCGGCGTCGAGGAAGACCTGTTCCTGACAGACCTGCTTCCCGCCCGGGCCGAGGGTGCAGAACGCCGACACCTGCGCCGAGAGCCCGTCCTTCGCGTCCGGGTCGCGCACCACGATCAGGGTTCGGGCCGGGACCATCGACGTGGCGCCGGCGAGGGCGGTCGACACGTCGGTCGAGTCGTCCCGGTCGCCGCAGAGCGCCACGATCGTCAGGCCGCACGCCCGGACGACCGCGCTCCCCTGCGGATCTCCCTGCGCGTCCGCGTCCGCCTTCCGCCAGAGGTCGGCGAGCGCCTCCGCGACGCTCTCGAGCGGCACGTCGCGCCGCGCGGTGATCGCTTCGAGGTTCGTCACAGGCGCCTCCAGGTGCAGTCGTCCCGCTCGAGCATCTCGTCCGCCGCGGCCGGCCCGAACGACCCGGCCGCGTAGTTCGGGTAGTCGGGCGGCGTGTTCTCCCAGACCTCGAGGATCGGCATGACGAGCTTCCACGCCTCCTCCGCCACGTCGCCGCGGATGAAGAGCGTCGGGTCGCCGATCAACGCGTCGAGGACGAGCCGCTCGTACGCCTCGGGCGGCGCGGTGCCGAAGGAGGTCCCGTACTGGAAGTCCATCTTCACCGGGCGGATCCGGATGTCGAACCCCGGGACCTTCGTCCCGAACCGGAGCGACACCCCTTCGTCCGGCTGGATGCGGAGCGAGAGGACGTTCGCGTTCCACGCGTCGCGGCCCCCGCCGTCGTCGAACAGGCGGTGCGGGATGTCCTTGAAGTGGATCGAGACCTCCGAGACCTTCTTCGGCAGACGCTTGCCGGTCCGCAGGAAGAACGGCACGCCCGCCCAGCGCCAGTTGTCGACGTCGAGCCGGAGGGCGGCGTACGTCTCGGTGCGCGAGTCGTCGGCCACGCTCTCCTCCTCGCGGTACCCCGGCACCGGCCGCCCGTCGATCGACCCCTTTCCGTACTGACCGCGGACGGTGACGAGCGGCACCTCCGCGGTCGTGAGCGGGCGGATCGATCGCAGGACCTTCCGGCGCTCGTCGCGGATCGCCTCGGCGTCGAGCGCGGCCGGCGGCTCCATCGCGACGAGGCAGAGGAGCTGCAGCAGATGGTTCTGGATCATGTCGCGGAGCGCGCCCGACTCCTCGTAGTACCCGCCGCGGCCCTCGACGCCGAGCGACTCGGAGACGCTGATCTGCACGTGATCGATGTAGCGGCGGTTCCAGAGCGGCTCGAAGATCGCGTTCGCGAACCGGAGGACCAGGAGGTTCTGGACCGTCTCCTTCCCGAGGTAGTGATCGATGCGATACACCTCGGACTCGTCGAAGACGCCGAGCAGCGTCCGGTTCAGCTCGCGGGCGGAGGAGAGGTCCCGGCCGAACGGCTTCTCGACGATGATCCGCTGGCTCCCCGGCTCACCCGCGCAGAGTTTCCGGTACTCGTCGAGCCGCCGGACGATCGGCTCGAACGCCGAGGGCGGGGTCGAGAGGTAGAACAGCCGGTTCCCGCCGGTCCCGTGGCTCCGGTCGATCTCGTCGAGCCGCTCCTTCAGGCTCGCCGCGCCGTCCTCCGACGACGTGTCGAACTGGCGGTAGTGAAAGGTGGAGAGGAGGCCGGCGGCGACCTCGTCGGACGCGCCGCTCTTCTCGAGCGACGGCCGCATCTCCTCTCGGAACGCCTCGTCGGAGAGCTCGACGCGGCCGACGCCGAGGAGGGCGAACGACGGGGGGAGCAGGCCGTGCTGCGCGAGTCGTCCGAGCGCGGGGACGATCTTCCGCCGCGCGAGGTCGCCCCGGCAGCCGAACAGCACCAGCACGCACGGCCCGGGGGTGCGCTCGCGGGCGAGGCCGGCCCGGAAGGGGTTGTCCGAGGGTTCCGCCATCATTCGTCAAGTCCTCCGAGGTCACCTTACATCAAAGAGTTGCGGCCACGGAGGCCTCGCGCCGCGGGGGCGTCGGCTCGCTTGACAGCTTTTCGAATCCGACGTACCCTCCCCTTGAATCGCGAGATTCCCCTCCGCCCCGGCGCGGCCGCGGCAGCCCATCCCAGTCGGGCTTCCGATGCGACGACCTCGTCGAGGGCGGGCGGAAACCGTCCCAAGCCCGGTTTCCGTCTTCGGAGCTCGATCAGGCCCGCGTGGGCCGCAAAGCGGAGACTCTCCCCCGGGTGGGCCCCTTCACAGGGCTCGGCCCCGCTCTCGCTGCAGAGCGTCACCCTCGTTTCGACATCCTGGAATTCCGCACGTGTCCCGTCCCCATCTCCTTCAGAGGAACGACCCATGAAGAGACTGTTCCTGTCGGCAGCGCTGCTCTGCCCGGCGGTCGCAGGCGCCACCGACATCGACCTCAGCGTCGAGTCCGGCGGCTCCAACAGCGTCGTCGTCACGCCCGGTTCGACCGTGAGCTACCAGGTCGTCGGGGTTCTCTCCGACAACCTGAACGAGGGTCTCGCCTCGGTGCTGTTCGACGTCGCGTTCGACGGCGGCCCGCTCACCAAGGGCGACGAGCCGGTCGCGCTCCCGATGACCAACTTCGACATCCCCGCGGGGATCACGAACCCGGCCGGCTTCGGCGGGACGGAGCTCGGCGGGAAGCTGATCCAGGTCGGCGGCGCGCAGAACACGATCAAGAACTCGTTCGCCGCGTACCCGAACGGGTCGGTGATCACGGGCGTCGCCAAGCCGTCCGGCGGCTCGGTCGTCCTCTTCACCGGGACGTTCACGGCGCCGATCGAGGTCGGCGACTACACGCTCGCGCTCGAGAACATCGACGCGAACGTCATCGAGCAGGGCGACCTCGGGAACCCGTTCTGGAAGGTCGAGAAGGCGGGCGAGGGGGTCATCACCGACCTCACGGTCGAGGTGCGCGCGCTGTTCGGCGACGTGGCCACCCTGTCGGTCACGACCGGCGGCACGCAGACGCTCAGCCTCGACGCCGGCGCGGTCAACGCCGGGCGCGGCTACTGGGTCCTCGGTTCGGTCTCCGGCACCACGCCCGGCCTCCCGGTCTGGGCCGGCGTGAACCTGCCGCTGAACTTCGACTTCTACATGAACTTCCTCCTCTCCAACCCGAACCCGCTGGTGCTGCAGAACAACTTCGCCAGCCTCGACGGTTCGGGCCAGGCGACGACGCTGTTCATCCTGCCGCCGGGGCTCCCCGCCTCCGCCGTCGGGGTCACCATCAACCACGCGTTCGCCCTCCTCCCGCCGGACTACACGAGCAACGCCGTGCCGGTCCTGCTGACCCCGTGAACCGGAAGGAGGTGAAACAGATGAACCCCAGGAACACCACCATGAAGATGCTCTCCCTCGCCTTCGTCGGTGCCGCGTTCGCCCCGTCCCTGTTCGCGCAGGGCGAGGTGCAGGAGCTGCTCGGCGACCCGATCAAGGGGGTCAACTCCACCGACCACATGCGGTGGATCGACGGCCGGACCGAGTTCGACCACATCCTGACCGCGCCCGAGGGGCTCGGCCCGATCTTCAACGACTCGAGCTGCGGCCAGTGCCACTCGACGCCGAAGACCGGGGGCTTCTCCGGCAAGGTCGTCGAGCGGGCCGGCATCGCGGGCCCGCCGTTCGACCCGCTCGCGGCGCTCGGCGGCTCGCTGTTCCAGACCCAGTCGATCGAGCCGACCAGCGGCATCAACCCGCTCACCGGCCAGCCGTGGCAGGCGGGCGACTGCGGGGAGACGATCCCGGGCTCGGCGACCGTCTTCACCCAGCGGCTCACCCCGCCGGCGTTCGGCGCCGGGCTGATCTCGTCGATCGACGACACGCAGATCCTCGCCATCCAGAACAACCCGCCGTCGCCGTTCGTGAACGGCATCGCGCGCATGGTGCAGCCCGTCGAGGGCGGACCGATGCGGGTCGGGAAGTTCGGCTGGAAGGGCGGCGTCGCCACGATGCTCACCTTCTCGGCCGACGCCTCGGTCCAGGAGATGGGGCTGTCGAACCGGTTCTTCCCGACCGACAACGCGCCGAACGGCAACGCTCCGCTGCTCGCGGCCTGCGACCAGGCGGCGGACCCCGAGGACTTCCCGGACATCAACACCGGCTTCGAGCGGATCGACCGTCAGACCGACTTCCAGGAGCTGCTGGCGCCGCCGCCGCAGACCCCGCGTACGGGCATGACCGGCGAGGCGATCTTCAACTCGATCGGCTGCGCGGACTGCCACGTCGGCACGGCGTTCACCACGAACGACCCGAACGCCCGCTTCGCGACGCTGAACGGTCGGACGATCAAGCCGTACTCCGACTTCCTCCTGCACGACATGGGATCGCTCGGCGACGGCATCGTCGACGGCATCGCCACCGAGCAGCTGATGAAGACGTCGCCGCTGTGGGGCCTCTGGCCGCGCGCGGCGGTGGCGCTCCTGCACGACGGCTCGGCCACGTCCGGGACGCCGGAGCAGAACATCACCACGGCGATCCAGGCGCACGCCGGCGAGGCGGCCCAGTCGGTGGCGAACTTCAACGCCCTCTCGTCGGGCCAGGTGGACCAGCTCATGGCGTTCTTCCGTTCGCTCGGCACGTCGGACTTCGACATCGAGCGGAACAACGACCGCGACGTGTTCGACTGGTTCTTCATGGCGCACCCGCAGGGGCTCGGCAACCCGGCCACGCTCTTCACCGGCCCGGCCGTCGCCGTCACGCCGGACGACGACGCGGCGATCGGCGACCACAACCAGGACGGGGCGTTCGACATGAAGGACTACGCGGCCTTCATGCGGTCGTTCTCCGGACCGAACTTCTGACGCGGTCCGCGCGTCCTCCGGCGGCCGGGCACCTCCCGGCCTGCTAGCATGAACACGGCGCGCGCCTCGCGGTGCGCGCCGTGTCTCTTGGGCCCCGCTCCGAGGTGGCGACCATGCTCCGATTCGTCCCGTTCCTCGCGCTCTCGTCCCTCGCCCTCGGCTCCGCCTCGTCCGCGGCGGACGACGAGGCGCCGAAGGCTCCGCTGGCGCCGTACGACACCGTCTCCCACCTCCCCGAGCGCGCGCTCGCCCGGCTCGGGACGACCCGCTTCCGGCACGACGGGTCGGTGGTCGGGCACCTCCTGCTCCGGGGAGGGACCCTCCTCGCGACGACGGCGCACGACCGCTCCGTCCGGACGTGGGACCTGGAGACCGGGCGCGTCCGGGCGCGCGTCAACCTGAACTCGGACGACGGCGTGCCGACGATGATCAGCCGCATCGACGACGAGAGCTTCCTCGTCTCGACGCTCGCCGGCAAGCTGATCCGGTTCGGCGCCGACCTCGAGCGGACCGACGTCACCGCGCTCGACCGGCTCGTGCGCATGACCAGCGCGCCGGGCGGCGAGCGGTTCGCCGGCGTGGCCGAGCAGTCGGGAGAGGTCGAGCTGATCGACGCATCGGGCGAGACGATCCGCACGATCGACAGCGGCGCCCAACGCGCGGTCGCCTGGCGTTTCACCGCCGACGGTCGCCGGATCCTGATCGCGGGCTGGAACATCGCGACGCGGCACACCGGGACCGCGCACCTCCGCCTGGTCGACCTCGAGACCGGCGAGACGCTCGTCGACCTCGGCCTCGGCGAGGCGTACGTGCAGAGCCTCGCGTTCTCCCCCGACGAGAAGAGGGTGGCGGTCGGGACCGGCGACGGCGCGCTCCGCGTGGTCGATCTCGACAGCGCGGTCCTGAGCGAGCCTCAGAGCGGACACGAGACCGCGATCCTCGTCACCGAGTGGTCGGCGGACGGCCGCTGGATCGCGACCGGCAGCTCGCGCGACGGTCGCATCTCGATCTACGACGGCGAGTCCGGCGGCTTCATCCACACGTTCATCGGGCACGCCCAGTCGGTGGCGGCGATCGCCTTCACGCCGGACGGCACCGGCCTCGTCACCAGCAGCAGCGACTCCCGGATCCGCGTCTTCGAGACGGAGACCGGCGCCCCCCGCGTCGACCTCCCCGGGCACACCGGGCCGGTGCGCTGCGTCGACTGGTCGCCGGACGGTCGCTGGGTCGTCACCGGCGGATACGACGGCACGGCGCGGATCTGGGACGCCGAATCGTGGGCCGAGGCGAGGACGCTCCGCTGCGGACCGGGCCCGGTGAACGACGTCGCGTTCTCCCCCGACGGCGAGCAGCTCGCGGTCGTGAGCCAGGACGCGTTCCTCCGGGTCTTCTCGCTCGAGACGGGCGAGCCGTACTACGGCGTGAACGACGGGGAGTTCGCGATCTTCGACGTGGCGTGGTCGCCGGACGGGCTCCGGCTCGCCACCGCGCACGCCGACGGGAAGTTCCGACTGCACGACTCGCTCTCCGGCCGGGTGCTCGGGCGTCGGGACGTCGGACACGGGTTCTGCTTCTCGGTCGCGTTCTCGCCGGACGGGAAGAAGCTCGCCGCGGCGTCGAGCACGATCGGAATCTGGGACACGACGGACCTCGAGTCGCTGCGGCCGCTCGAGGGGCCGAACGCCCCGGTCTCGCGGCTGGTGTTCGACGCGAACGGGAAGCTCTGGTCCGGGAGCGCCGACCGGCGCGTCATCCGTTGGGACCTCTCCACCGCGAAGCCGGAGGTCGAGTTCGTGGCCCACCCGTCCCGGGTGCAGTGGCTCACGCTCTCGGCCGACCAGAAGCTCCTCGCGACGTGCGGGTACGGCGAGAACACGCTCCGGATCTGGAGCGCCGAGACCGGCGAGGCGCTCGACTCGCTGGTCGGCCACGCGAACATCCCGGCCGCCGTCGCGTTCGATCCGGCCGGCGGGCGGCTCGCGTCGGTGGCCATGGATTCGAACGGCCTGATCTGGAAGCTGCGATGAGTGACACGCCCGATCCGGGGCTCGCGCCGCGATCGAACCGGGCGCTGGTGCTCGGCCTCGTCGGCGGCCTGGTCGGCGCGGCCGCGCTCGGGACGTGGTTCGTCGTCCACGAGGGCGGTCGGGTCCGCGGGGCGGCGACGTCCGGCGACTCCACGGCCGCGCCGCTGGTCCGCGGCGAGCAGGTGTACGGCCTCTGCGCCAACTGCCACGGCCGCGGCGGCGGCGGACAGCTCGGCCGGGCCCCGGCGCTGCTCGGTTCGCCGTGGCTCGACCCGGAGCCGCTGACGCGGCTCGTCCTGCACGGGTTCTCCGGCCCCGACCCGAGCCTCTTCCGCGAGAAGATGGTCGGCGCGCCGGCGCTCTCCGACCGGGACGTCGCGGCGCTCGTCAGCTTCGTCGGACATCGGTTCGCGGGGCGGGACGACGTCGTGCCGGCGGACGTGGTGGGGAGGATTCGCGCCGCGACCGCCGGACGGACGCGGGCGTGGACGGTGCCCGAGCTCCGCGCCCTCGTCGGCGAGGACGGGTCGTGAGGCGGGGCCGACCCGCTCTCGTCGCGGTCACCCTCCTCCTGTCGGGGGCCGCGTGCCGCGACTCGGGCGAGCCCGGGGCCGGTTCGGGGGCCGCGCCCCGCGAGCGCCCGGTCGTCTGGACCGTGAACGAACCGCTGCGGGCGATGGCGGCGACGATCGGCGGCGACGGGTTCGAGGTCCGGTACCCGGGCCCGGCGGACGAGGACCCGGCGTTCTGGGTCCCGGACGAGGAGACCGTCCTCGGGTTCCGCGAGGCCGATCTGGTCCTGCGGAACGGGGCGGGTTACGCGAAGTGGATCCCGCAGGCCTCCCTCCCGTTCGCCCGCACGGTCGACACGTCGGCGTCGTTCGCGGATCGGCTGATCGTGGAGACGGCGGGCGTGACGCACGCGCACGGGCCGGAGGGGGAGCACGCCCACGGCGGGACGGCGTTCACGACCTGGCTCGACTACTCGCTCGCGGCCGAGCAGGCGCGGGCGGTCGAGGCGGCCCTCGTCCGGCTCCGCCCCGACCGGTCCGAGGCGATGGCGGCGCGGGGGGCGGAGCTCGCGGCCGCGCTCGAAGCGCTCGACGAGCGGCTCCTCGCGGTCGAGGCCGAGCGGCGGCGGACCCCGCTCCTCGCCAGCCATCCCGTGTTCCAGTACCTCGCGCGCCGCTACGGGCTCGACGTCCGGGCGGTCCACTTCGAGCCGGACCTCGTCCCCGACGCCGACGGATGGGCGGCGCTCGACGCGCTCCTCGCCGAGCGGCCGTCCTCCCTGATGCTGTGGGAGGGGCCGCCGCGGGAGGAGACGGTCCGCGGCCTTCGAGCGCGGGGACTCGAAGTCGTGACGTTCGAACCGTGCGGCGCGCCGCCGGCGGACGGCGACTTCCTCTCGATCCAGCGGGCCAACGTCGACCGCCTGATCGCCGCGCTCCGCTGAGGGCGCTCGCTCAGGCGCGCGAGCGGACCGCGACCGCGTAGATCGTCGGGACGACGAGCAGCGTCAGGACGGTCGAGAGCGCGAGGCCGAAGATCATCGCCCAGGCCATCCCGGCCCACATCGGACCGCCGACCAGGGCCAGCGGCAGGAGTCCGCCGACGGTGGTCGACGTGGTCAGGAGGATCGGCTGCATCCGCTCGGCGCCCGCTCGCGCGATCGCGTCGACGACCGGGGCGCCCTCCCGCACCCGGGTCTCGATGAAGTCGATCAGGACGATGGCGTTGTTGATGACCACGCCGGCGAGCGAGATGATCCCGAGGCTCGGCATGAACCCGAGCGCCCAGCCGGTCGTGAAGAGGCCGAGGAGGGCGCCGATCAGCGCCAGCGGGACCGTGGCGAGGACGACCAGCGGCTTGACGAGCCCGTCGTACTGCGCGATCAGCACCAGGAGGATGAGGAAGAACGACAGCGAGAACGCCTTCGACAGCTTCTCCTGCGCCTCGCTCGTCTGCTCCAGCTCGCCGCCCTCCTCCAGGCGGTACCCCGGGGGGAGCGCCCGCACGATCTCGTCCAGCCGCGGTCGCATCTCGGCCATGATCTCGTTCGAGAGCCGCCCGGGAGCGACCTTCGCGCCGATCCGGACGGTCCGGACGGTGTCGAGTCGCGCGATCACGGCCGGTTCGAAGCCGGCGCGGAGCTCGGCGATCGATCCGAGCGGGACCTTCCCCTCCTGTCCGTTCACGTGGACCGACGCGAGGTCGGAGAGGATGTGGTCGCGGCCGTCCCTGCCGATCCGGAGGACCACGTCGACCTCGTGGTCGCCCTCGCGGAACGTCGTGAGCCGCGCGCCGGAGAGGAGCGAGTCCATCGTCTGCGCGACGTCGAGGTTGGAGACGCCGGCCAGGTTGGCGGACTCGGAGTCGACGCGCACGTCGATCCGGTAGCCGTCGTTCCTCCAGTCCGTGGTGGGGTTCAGCGCCCCCGGCGTCCGCCGGAAGACCGCGAGCATCTCGTCGGCCGCGGCGCGGAGGACGTCGGCGTCCGGCCCGCCCAACCGGAACTCGATCGGGTTCTCGATGTACGGACCGAGCTGGAACGTCACGACGTCGATCCGGGCCCCCGGGATGGCGTCGACCTCGCGTCGGAGCTCGCGGGCCCACTCCTCGGACCACCGCGCGTCGGTCGTGTCGACCAGCACGTGCGCGTAGCAGGGGGAGGGCTGCTCGGGGTTGGTCGTCAGGTTGAGCCGCGGTCCGCCGGTGCCGACGAAGCTGGTCGCGCACCGCAGGCGCTCGACGCGCTCGCCGTCGACCTCGATCGGAGACGTGCGCCGGAGGATCTCCTCGACCTCGACGCAGACCGACTCGGTGGCCCGGATCGACGACCCCTCGGGGAGCCAGACGTGGACGAAGAACTGGTCCCGCACGCCGCCCGGGAAGAACTGGCTCCCGATCCTCGGCACCAGGAGGAGGCTGCCGGCGACGGCGATCGCCGCCGCGCCGAGCGTGAGGGCGCGGTGCGCGAGGCAGAAGCGGACGGCGCGGTCGTACCACCCCGTCCGGTCGGCGGCCGGTCGTCGGGGCGGGCGGCCGCGGCGGAGGAGGCGGCCCGCGATCCGACCGAGGAACGACGGCCGGGGGACGGCGGGGGCCGGCCGGAGGATCCACCAGCAGAGGATCGGCGTGACCATCATCGCGACGAGGTAGCTGACGGTCAGCACGGTCGCCACGACGACGGGCAGGCTCCGCGTGTACTCGCCGGCGCTCCCCACGATCGTGAGCATCGGCAGGAACGCGGCGACGGTCGTCAGCGTCGAGGTCAGGAGCGGCGTGGCGAGGCTCCAGGTCCCGCGGATCACCGCCTCGAGGCGATCCTCGCCGCGCGCGCCGAGCTCGCGGATCACGTTGTCGCACACGACGATCGCGTTGTCGACGAGCATCCCGAGCGCGATGATCAGCGACGCGATCGAGAACTGCTCGAGCTCGACGCCGAACCCCCGGACGACGAGGAGCGAGGCGATCATGCAGAGCGGGATCGCGGCGGACATGATCGCCGCCGGTCGCCAGCCCATCATGACCAGCGCCACGAGGAGGACGACCAGCACCGCCTGGATCAGGTTCCCGACGAAGTCGCTCACCAGCGCGTCGACGACGTTCGGGAGGTCGTTGACGCGGACCATCCGGACGTCCGGAGGGAGCGTCGTCTCCTCGAGCCGCCGCACCGTCGCGGCGATCGCGTCCCCCATCTCGACGACGTTCTCCCCCGGCCGCATCACGACGCGCAAGAGCAACGCCCGGTCGGTGGAGAGCTCCGGCGACACGAATCGGTACTTCGTGCGGATCGGGTCCTCGACCTCGCGGACGACGCGCAGCGGCAGGTCGCCGAGCCGGATCGGGACGTCGGAGCCGCCGTCGGCGACGAGGACGTCCTCGATCTGGTCGACCGTGATGAACTCGCCGCTCGGTTTCACCGTGAAGCGGGAGGAGTCGGTCTCGATCTCCCCCCCGGAGGCGACGATGTTCCGGCCCTCGAGGCGGCGGCGCAGGTCGTCCGCGGTGAGGCCGATCCGCCCCCAGTGCTCCGCGTCGACCTCGATGTGGATCACCTCGTCCGGGACGCCGAGGACCTCGACCTTGGCGACCGGGTCGAGGGCGCGGAGCTCGTCCTCGACCGTCTCCGCGATCCGCTCGAGCTCGCGCATCGAGTACGCGCGCTCGACGCGGTCGCGACCGGGTGAGGGCGTCTGGAACAACGCGAGCACGACCGCGTCGACGTCGCCGAAGTCCGAGTCGACGAGCGGCCGGCCGCATCCGTCCGGCAGGTCGCCCGCGACCCGGTCGATCTTGTTCCGGACCTCGTCGAAGTGCTGATCGATGTCGACGAGCCGCTCGTCGATGTCGACGAACACGAGGGAGACGCCGGTCCGCGACTCGGACCGGATCTCCTCGACCACGTCGATCCGCGAGAGCTCGGTCTCGATCGGATCCGTGACCAGCTCCTCGACCTTCTCCGCCGACGCTCCGGGCCAGCGCGTCGTGACGACGCAGGTCCGGATGACGATCTCGGGGTCCTCGCGCCGGGGCATGTCGCGGAACGCGGCGACCCCGAACACCATGAGCACCGTCGTCGCCGCGAGGACGAACGTCCGATGCGTGAGCGCGAACCGGGTCAGGTTCATCGGGCCTCGTCCGGATCGAGCTCGGCGGTGACGACGACGCGGTCGCCGGTCGCGAGGTAGTGGCTCCCCGAGACGACGAGGAGCATCCCGTCCGTGAGCTCGTCGCTCTCGACGCGGCGTCGGTCGCCCAGGGACTCGGCGAGGGCCACCACGATCTCCCGGCAGACCGAGTCCTCGACCACGAACAGGGAGGTGCGGCCGTTCAGGTGCGTGAGCGCGCGGATCGGGACCCAGTAGCCGCCCGGGAGGTCGCGCAGGTCGAGCTCGACCGAGACGAGGTCGCCGGGGAGGAGCGCCCAGTCGCTCCGGTCGAGCGTGACGCCGTCGAGCGCGGCCGGCGTCGGCCGGGAGAGGAGGAGGTCGCCCTCCTCGAGCCCCGACCCGTCCCGGACGTGGACCATCGGGTAGCTGATGAGCGTCATCCGGGCCTCGCCGAGCTCGACGCGCATCCGCTCGGGACGGAACACCTCGGAGAACGCGGGGCCGCTCTGTCGCCCGAACCGCGCGCCGGGGATCCGGTAGACCCAGTCGCCCTCGGCGTCGCGCTCGAGGCACTCGACCGCCACGAACAGCGGCCCGTCCCGGAACGCCCGCCGTCGCAGCACGGGCATGACCCGCTCGGCGAGCATCACGTCGTCCGCGCCGACGTCGCGCCGGAGGTTCCGGGCCATGACCTCGATCCGGAAGGTCCGCGTCGCGGGGTCGGCGACCTCGGCCTTCCCCATGACGATCCCCGGCAGCCATCCGGACGACGAGAAGAGCGCGAGGTCCTTCGACGTCAGCCTCACCCCCGCGCCGAGCTGGATCCGACGGTTCTCCTCCGCCGACACCGTGAGGACGACCTTCATCGGGTCCATGAGCGTGAGCGTGACGACCGGCTCGCCGGGCTGGACGAACGATCCCCGGCCCGAGTGGACCTCGGTGATCCGCCCGTCGAACGGCGCCCGCAGCGTGCAATCCTCGAGTTCGATGTGGGCCAGCTCCAGCCCCTGCTCCGCCTCGGCGACCTCGGCGCGGGCGAGTTCCAGCTGGGATCTCGCGAGGCCGAGCGACGCCTCGGCGTTCCGGACGTCTGCGGCCCGCCCGGTGACCGCTTCGCGCGCGGCCTCCGCCGTCGCGGTGGCGTTGTCGAACGCCGACTTCGCCCGGTCGAACTCCGACCGCGAGATCGTCCCGCCCCGGACGAGCTCCTCGGCGCGGCGGAAGTCGCGCGTGGCGTTGTCCAGCGCCGCCTCGGCCGCGTTCAGCTCCTGACGCGCGCCCCGCTCCATCGCCTCCGCCTTGTCGACGTCGATCGGACGGAGCTCGTCCGCCTCGATCCGGACGGACGCCTCGCGCGCGGCGGCGGCCCGCAGCCGGAGCTCGGCGGCACGGACGCTCTGGCGGTAGCGTGTCGGGTCGAGGGTGGCGATCACGTCCCCCTCCTCCCCGCCGATCGGCTCGCCCGCGTCGTCGAGCTCGGGGCCCTTCACCTCCTTGCCGAGGAAGATCGACCGTTCGATCCTTCCGGAGACCTCGAATCCGATCGGCTCGCGTCGGTGCGGCTCGACGACGCCGGTGACGCGATCGCGCCGGGGAGGCGCGGCGGCGAGGAGCGGGGTCACGGTCACCGGTCTCGCCCGAACCCCGTGTTGCGCCGGTTCCTCCTTCGAGCAGCCGACGAGCGGGGAGGCGAGCACGAGCAGGGGCGCGGCGCGCACGATGAGGAGACGCATGCGGAGGTCCTTCGGGGCGCGGAGTGCGGATCATAGCGAGGACGCGTGTCGCGCCCGCGGTCTGCTACGCTCCCGATCGATGGTGCGCGCCGACGCCGACCGCCCGACGACCGTCGCGGAGTACCTCCGCCCCGCCGAGCGTCTCCGACTGATCGCGCACCGCGGCGTCTCGGCGCGGTTCCCCGAGAACACGCTCGCCGCGTTCGAGGCGGCCGTCGCGGCGGAGTCCGACCTGATCGAGCTCGACGTCACCCTGTCGAAGGACGGCGTCCCGGTCGTCCTGCACGACGCGACGCTCGATCGGACCACCGACGGACGCGGACCGGCCGTGGCCCGGACGCTCGCCGAGCTGGAACGACTCGACGCCGGACGCTGGTTCGGCGCGCGGTTCGAGGGGGAGCGGATCCCGACCCTCGCGGCGGCGCTCGACCGGATCGGGGGTCGCGTCCCGGTGAACGTCGAGCTGAAGGAGGAGGCGGGCGACGCGCTGGTCCGCCCCGTGGTCGACGTCGTCCGGGCGGCGGGCGCGGAGGAGCGCGTGGTCCTCTCCTGCTTCGAGCCGGCGCGGTTGCGGGTCGCGCGGGCGGTCGCGCCGGAGATCGCCCGGTCGTCGCTCTACGCGTCGCGGGTCCACCGGCGCCGGACGCCGCGCGAGATCCTCGCCGAGGTCGACTCGGTCCAGCTCAGCCCGTCCCGGCGGGAGGTGACCGCGGAGATGGTCGGGGCGTGCCGCGCGCTCGGCCGCCCGGTCGCGGTGTACACGGTGAACGACCCCGCCGAGGCGCGCGCGCTCCGCGCGATCGGCGTGCACGCGGTCTTCACCGACGACGTCGAGGCGCTCCGTCGCGGATTGGAGGAGGCGTGAACGAGCGGGGTGATCTCTCGGAGGCGACGACGTTCGACGTCCTGGTCGTCGGCGGCGGCATCGCGGGGGCGGCGTCGGCGGCGGCCCTCTCCGCGGGGGGCGCCTCGGTCGCCCTGGTCGATCGCGCGGACTTCGGATCGGGGACGAGTCAGGAGTCGTCGAACCTGATCTGGGGCGGCCTGAAGTACCTCGAGAACGGAGAGGTCGGCCTGGTGGCGCGGCTCTGCGCGGCGCGGAACCGGCTCCTCGACGCGTTCCCGACCGGCGTCCGGGAGACCCGGTTCGTCGCCGCCGTCGACCGGACCGCGTCCGGCTTCACGCGGTCGGCGCTCGCGCTCCTCGCCGGCGGCTGGGCGTACTGGCTGCTCGGGAGGGGGCGGACGAAGGCGCCGCGCTGGCTGCGGCCGCCGAGGTTGGCGAAGCGCGCCCCGATGCTCGCGTCCGGCCGGTTCAAGGGCGCGCTCGAGTACTCGGACGCGGTCCTCGCGGATCACGACGCGCGGTTCGTCTTCTCGTTCGTCCGGGAGGCGGCGCGGCGCGGGGCGGTCGTTCGGAACTACCTCGAGGTGACCGGGGCGCGGCGCGACGGGGAGAGCTGGTCGGTCGACGCGGTCGATCGGGACGGCGGGCCGCCGCGGACGATCCGGGCCCGCGTCCTCGTCAACGCCGCCGGACCGTTCGTCGACACGCTGAACGCCGCCGTCGGCGTCTCCACGCGGACCCGACTCCTCTTCTCGAAGGGGATCCACCTGATCGTCGACCGGATCGCCCCCGACGACCGCGTGCTGGCGTTCTTCGACGAGCGGGACCGGCCGTTCTTCGTCATCCCCCTCGGCGGCCGCTCCGCGATCGGGACGACCGACACGTCGGTCGAGTCGCCGGCGACGACCGTGACGGCGGACGACCGGCGGTTCCTCCTCGATCACGTCAACGCGCGGCTCGACCTGGCGGCGCCGCTGACGGAGGAGGACGTGATCGCCGAGCGGTGCGGGGTCCGGGCGCTCGCGGTCCGAGGGACGCCCGAGCCCGGCGCGTCGTGGCTCGCCCTGTCGCGGAAGCACGTGATCGAGGTCGACCGCGAGCGCGCGCACCTCTCGATCTTCGGCGGGAAGCTGACCGACTGCCTCCACGTCGGAGAGGAGGTCGTCGACGCCGTGCGATCCCTGGGGGTCGCGGTCCGGTCGCCGGGCCGCTGGTTCGGCGAGCCTCCGGCGGCGCGCCGTCGGGAGTTCGACGAGGCGGCCGCCGGAGTCGTGCCGGCGGCGCTCGCGGCGCGGCTGTGGCGGCGCTACGGCGAGGACTCGTTCGGGATGGTCCGGGCGATCGAGGCCGACCCCGCGCTCGCCGAACCGATCGTCCCCGGCGCCGAGGTGCGCCGCTGCGAGGTCGACCACGTCGCCCGCCACGAGTGGGTCCGCACCCTCGACGACTTCCTCCGCCGCCGCACCCGCCTCGCCCTCGTCACCCGCCGCGAGGACCTCCTCGCCGACGAGGAGACGATGCGAGCCCTCGCCGAGTCACTCTTCGGAGAAGACGCCGACCGCCGCTACGAGGAGTGGAGGAACGGAGCGCGATCGGAGTAGTCCCGCGCGTCCTCCCGGCCGTCGCGCGGCTCTCCGCGTCAGCGCCTTCTCGTTCCTCTCGTTCCTTCCCCTACCATTTCCCGAAGTCGAACGGCCGCGACGAGTCGAGCGTCCCGTCCTCCATGAACCGGAGCGCTCCCGCGAAGCCGGCGGCCCAGCGGTCGATCTCCCACCGGGTGCGGAGCTCCCAGTCGGTCTGCTGGAACGCGTGTCGGACGCGGGAGTCGCGGCGGTCGAGGAAGGTGGCGAGGACGCGGCCGTCCGCGCCGTCGCGCATCCGGGCCTCGAGCTGGACCTCGGCGTCGTACTTCAGGCGGCCCGACGCGTGGTCGCGGGTCGGGAGGACCTCGACGAGCGTCGTCTCGAGGACGAGCGTGCCGGGCCCGAACGCGTCGGACGCGGCGCCGCCGGTGGTCCGAACGATCCGCTCCCGGGTGTACCGCGCGACCGTCTCGAGGTCTTTCTCGCTCGCCGGCTCGAACATCCCCGGGATCGCCGCCTGCATCTCCATCGTCTCGATCCGGACGGGGTGCACGGCGATCGTCCGGAAGCCGCCCCAGTCGGCGCCCGCGTCGTACCAGACCCGCTGGAAGATCGGGCGCTCGAGGAGCGGGTCGGGGGCGGTGTAGGTCCGGCAGCCGGCGGACAGCAGCGCGGCGGCGACGAGGGGGAGCAGGACGCGATCGCTCACGAGACCTCCGATCGAACGGGATCGAACGAGGATACGGTCGCCGCGAGGGGGAGGGAAGCGGTCAGCCGGCGCGGCGGCAGTCGCGCACCTCCCGGCCGTCCCGGGAACGGTAGATGCGGCAGGTCCAGTCGACCTCCTCGTGCGTCGCCGAACAGACCGACAGGAGGACGCCGACGAACGCGCCGTTCGCCGGCAGGTCGCGGAACGTGTGGGCGAACGGCGGGGCGAGGGAGGTGACGCTCGGGTAGACCAGCGGCGCCCGGGGGTTCCAGCCGCAGGTCGGTGACGAGAGGTCGGCGAGGTAGAGGTTGACGTACACCTCCCGCCCGCGCGCGGCCGGCCGGACCGGGACGGCGACGACCAGGTCGAACCGGCCGCGCGCGGGCGAAGCGGAGACGACGTTCATCGCGGTGCGGTGCGTGGCCCGGGCCGTCGCGAGCAGGCGGGCGCGTTCCCGGTCGAGGTCGGTGGCGATCACGTCGGTCTCCCATGTCTCGGGGGCGCCCCGGGGAGGGGAGCGCCGACGAGGATCGCAGCGGGATTCTGGGGCGGGACCGCGCGGTCAGCCGGCCTCGCGGGCGACGTCGGCGGTCGTGCGGGCGTTCGCCTCGGCGGTCTGCGTCGCGCCGTCCGGCCAGGTCACCTCGAGCGTCACCGGGCCCTCGTGGTCGCCGAGGCCGAAGTGCGCCTCGGGGGCGTTCGACGCCTGGTAGCTCCCGGCCGTGTGGACCCAGCGGACGAGGGTCCGGTCGCCGAACGTCGCCGTCACGCGCGCGCCGAGGCCTCGCGGGTTCTTCGCGGTCGGGTCGTGCAGGCGGACGACCAGCCACGATCCGGCCGCGCCGTCGTTCTCGAGGACCCGGAGCTTCTCGTTCACGCCGCCGACGACGACGTCGACGTCGCCGTCCCGGTCGAGGTCGCCGAACACCGCCGTCCGATCGCGGTGCCGCTCGCCGAGCCAGGCCCCCGCCCGCTCGGCGGTGGCGGCGACGAACCGCTCGCCGTCCCGCTCGTACAGGAGCGGCGTCTGCCGGAATCCCCAGCGGTGCGGCTCGGTGATCTCCTCGGGGTAGACGTGGCCGTTGAACACGAGGAGGTCCTCGTCGGCGTCGTGGTCGAGGTCGACGAACATCGCGGCCCAGCCGAGGTACGGGCGGCTGCCGATCCCGAGCCCGTAGCGCTGCGTGCGATCCTCGAAGAAGAGGTCGCCGTCGTTGACGTGCAACGTGTTCGTGTCGTTCATGAAGTTGGTGGTGTAGACGTCGGGGAGGCCGTTTCCGGAGACGTCGCCGATCGCGATCCCCATCGTCGCCTGCTGGCCGCCCTCGGCGTTCGTCGCGATCCCCGAGGCGAGGCCGCGGTCGCGGAACGGGCCGTCGTCGCGCCTCCAGAAGAGGTGGTTCGGGCCCGAGTCGTTCCCGACGAAGATCTCCGGGCGCCCGTCGAGATCGAAGTCGAGGATCGCCACGCCGAGCCCGTACCCCGGCTCGACGGCCCGGATCCCCATCGCGAGCGACACGTCGACGAACGTCCCGTCCCCCCGGTTCTCGTACAGGACGTCGGCCTGCGGCTCGAGCCCCATCGGCCCGCCGAACACCTCGACCCCGGCGAACTCCATCGGCGGCGGCGGGGCGGCCGGGTCGAACCGGAGGAAGTTCGCGAAATAGAGGTCGAGGTCGCCGTCCCGATCGACGTCGCCGAAGCACGCGGCGGTGCTCCACGCGTCGGCCTTCCCGGCGACGCCGGCCTCCGCCGCGCGGTCCGCGAGCCTCCCGCCGTCGTTCCGGAGGAGCGCGTTCTCGCCGAAGCACGCCACCGCCACGTCGTCGTCGCCGTCCCCCTCGACGTCGCCGACGGCGCACCCGAACCCCCAGCGCCGGAACTCGAGGCCGGCGTCCTCGGTCGCGTCGGTGAACCGGAGGCCGCCGTCGTTCCGGTAGAGCCGCGCGCCCGGGCCCGCGTCCGGGGCGTCGAGCGTCGCGCCGTTCGGGGCGAGGAGGTCGTGGTCGCCGTCGCCGTCGACGTCGAGCAGCGCGAGGCCGGCCCCCTTCACCTCGAGGATCTGCGTCGAGGGCGTCCGGCCGGAGGTGAGCGTGAAGTCGACGCCCGAGGCCTCGGTGACGTCGCGGAGGTGCAGAGCCGCGGTCGCGCCGCCGCCCTCCTCGGCGCGCGGCGCGTCCGCCGGCCGGCGGCAGGCGACGGGGGCGCACGCGAGCGCGAGCGCGACGGTGACGATCCTCGTGTCTCGCGTCCTCATCGACCGAGCCTCCGCTTCGCTTCTCGGTGCATCCGGAGCGCCTGTTCGGCCGCGACCGTGTCGCCGAGCCGCGCGCAGACGCGGTGGAGCTTGAACCAAGCCTCGTAGGCGGTCGGGAGCTGGCCCACGCACGCCTCGAACCGCCGCCGCGCCTCGTCGTAGTCGCCGCGGAGGAGCGCCACGTCGCCGAGCCCCGCCTCCGCCTTCGCCATGTCCCGCTTCAATTGAGCGGCGGTCCGCGGGTCGTCCTCGCTCCGCGCGAGCTCGGCCTCCGCGAGCGCGATGCTCCTCGAGAAGCACCGCTCCGCCTCGTCCGCGTCCGCCGCGTCGACCGCGACCAGGCCGAGCCCGAACCAGGCGTCGCGCTCGCCCGGGTCGAGTTCGAGCGTCGCCTCGAACGCCGCCTTCGCGCCGGCCGGCTCGCCCGTGTACCAGAGGCACCAGCCGTACATGTAGAACGCCGCCTCCGCCTTCTCGAACGTCGGCCCGATCGCGAGCGCTCGCTCGAACGTCGGACGCGCCTCGGAGTACCGCTTCTCCTTGTGGTGCGTGAAGGCGAGCCAGAACGTGGCGCGGCCGTGCTCCGGGCGTTCCTCGAGGATCGCGCGGAGGACGGGGCGGGCCGCCTCGTACTCCCGCCGGGCGATCAGCGTGCGCGCGGTCTCGATCTCCGGCGGGTCGGCCTGGGGCGGGGTCGAGGCCGGATCCCGGTAGCGAGGGAGCGCCGCCTCGACGATCGCGACGGGATCCTCCCGGCGGGCGGCGGCGGACGTCGCGGCTCGCGGGCCTTCGTCGGCGGCGTCGCGCGGGCAGGCGAGGAGCGTCACCGCGGCGAGCGGCGCGAGCGGGAGAGCGGAGGGGAGGCGCATGCGGATCATGGTAGCAGCCCGTTGAAGAAGTCACTCCGGGCTGCGGCGGCCCCTCGCGGCCGAGCTCTGCGTCGCGTGATCCTCGGAATACGGCGAGTAGGACTGCGGACTCGCGCCTTGATCTCGGCCGCGATGGACTCGCCTCGCACCGAGAGCACTTCTTCCACGGACTGGTAGCGGAGGGGCGGGGCGATCGCTCGCGCCCCGATCGGAGGGCGGTACGATCGGACGGATGTCCGTGAAGTCGCCGTTCCGCCCCGGCCGGGAGGGGCCGACGCTCGAGTGGAAGGTGTCGCTCCCGCGCTCCGACCGGGTGGCGGCGACGTTCGCGGCGTTCGCCAACGGCGCGGGAGGCCGGCTCCTGGTCGGCGTCTCCGACTCCGGCGAACTGGTCGGCGTCGGCGACGCGGCCGCGGTGCGGAGCGCCCTCGAGCGGCTGGCCGCCGAGCGACTCGACCCTCCGGTCCCCGTGCGGACGCGGAGGATCTCCGTCGACGGGAAGGTCGTCGTCGAGGCGCGGATCGAGCGCGTCGACGACGGACCCGTCGCGGCGGTGACGCGCGACGGACGGTCGACGGTCTACGTGCGCGAGGGGAGCTCGTCGCGTCCGGCCGACGCCAGCGAGCGGCGCGCCCTCGGCCGCGGCCGATCCGCCGAGGCGCTCTCCGCCGACGACGACACGCGCCGAGTGCTCGCGGCGCTCCGGAAGAAGGCCCGTCGCGCGAGCGAGGTCGCCCGCGCCGCCGGAATCGGGGCCCGCGCGGCGAAGCGGGCGGTGGTCCGTCTGACGCGGGCCGGGTGGATCCTCGAGAAGGACGACGGCCGGCTCTGGGTGACGCCGGTCGGACACGATCGGAGCGG
>JAUIEL010000025.1 GCA_030428825.1 bacterium | reverse complement strand
CGGCCAGCCGGTGCCGGAGTCGAACTTCGCGTCCGACGCGAACAGCTCGGCCTCGCAGCAGACGCAGCGGTAGCTCCCGTCCCCGTGGTGGTCCCAGTAGGCGCCGGAGAACGCGCGCTCCGTCCCCTTCTCGCGGGTGACGTGGTACTGCTGCGGGGTGAGCTTCTTCTTCCACTCCGCGTCCCGGGCGGCGGGGTCGGTCTCGGCCATGATCTCCTCCGCGGTCTTCGTTCCTTCGGCGTTCATCATCGGAGAGGCGGCCGACGCGGCGTCCGCGGACCCGGCCTCGGTCGCGGCCGGCGAACGCGGCGGGTCGGCGGGGACGCACGCCCCCGCGAGGGCGGCTCCCAGGACGAGGGACGGGACGCGGTTCCACATCGGGACTCTCCGGATCAGGGTCGGGCGGCGGCGGTCTCGATGCCGCGCCGGTCGATCGGTTTCGCCTCAATCCCCCGCGAACGACGGGTGAGGGAGGTACGGGAGCTTCGCCTCCTGCTCCTCCGGCTTCTTCATCTCCATCTCCTCGACGAGGAGGTCCGGGCAGACGACCGACACGAAGCCGCCGCGGGCCGCGTTCAGGACGGTCGGGGCGTCGCCGGTCACGTAGATGTCCCGGAGCGAGCGGAGCGTCACCCCCTGCCACTCGCCGCCGCGGATCGGCTCCTCGCGGCCGTCGAGGTAGACCCGGTACGCCGCGACGGGCGGCGACAGACTGATCGAACCGTTCCGGTAGCGGCCGTTGGCGCGGGCGCCGGAGACCGACACGTCGGAGCGGGCCATCACCTCGACGCGGATGCCGTACGGGAGCTCCTGGTCCTTCGCGACCGCCAGGAGCTCGGCCCGGAGCGCCTCCTTCGAGAGGGTGTGGCTCGAGCGGACGAAGACGTTCCCCGGGCCTCCCTCGCCGCCGACCGAGTGGCCGTTCGACTCGGCGATCGCTCGGGTCGGGATGCGGCTCATGTACCACGCGCGCAGCCGTCCCTCCTCGACGAGGGTCAGCGGCTGCGCCGGCACGCCGTCGTCGTCGACCATGAAGTGACCGAGGAGCGGCGTCCCCTCGAACTCCGAGCGGGTCGGGTCGTCGACCACCGTCAGGAAGTTCGGCGTGACGCGCCGGTTCAGCCGGTTCTTGAACGGCGTCCCCGCCGACGGGAGTCCGAGCGGCTCGTGCGGCGAGGAGAGCCGGTCGATCAGCAGCTCGAGGATCAGGAAGCACGCCGCCTCCCCCTCGAACAGCACGGGGCCGATGTACTCCTCGGCCCGCGGGGCGTCGACGCGCTCGCTCAGCCGCTCCTCCATGCGCCGGACGCCGGCCTCCATCTCGTCGGCGCTCGGCAGCCCGTCCGGGGTGCGCGCGTACCAGACCGCGAGGTCGCCGACCGGCATCCCGTCCTCGGCCTGCGTCCACGCCTGGGCCGTGACGCGCGCGTACCGTCCGGTCGTTCGCGTGTCCCGCCCCTCGCTGGAGATCGCCGTCGAGCTCGAGGCGCCGGTCGTGAACGACGCGCGCGAGCCCTGGACCTTCTCCGCGTCGCGGAAGACCGCGGACAGCCGCCGGACCAGCTCCCGGCTCGCCTCCCGGTCGACCTCGAGCGGGTGGAGCGGCTCGCGATGGCGGATCGGCTCGACGGGCGTCAGGTCGGCCGGACGGTCCGGGACGCGGTTCGTCTTCAGCCACGCCTCCTTCGCGGACAGGTCCTCGACCGCCGACTTGTACTGCGCGTCCGACGTCAGCCAGAGCCGCTGCCGCGTGGTCCAGTAGTCGTCGTCCTCGGTCAGCGTCGTCGAGCGGCGCCGGCCGGTCAGGTAGAAGCGATTGACGAAGTTCGTGTTGTCGAGCTCGGGCGAGCCGACCCGGACGTCGACGGTGACCGAGCGGGAGTCGCTCCCCTCCGAGTCGACCAGCGCTCCGAGCTGAGCCGAGCACGAGTACGACTCGCGTCCGTTCAGGGTGTACGTCACGAGGTACGGCGGCGGGACGTCGTCCATGCGGAGGCGCTCGACCGTCCGCGCGAGCTCGTCCTGCATCGCGGCCAGCGTCGGGGACTCCTCGTCCTCTGCCGTCGCCGTCGCCGGGGGCGCGGCCGCGGAAGGCGCGGCGAGGGAGAGGAGGAGGGCGGTCGCGACGAACGCGGGGATCGGTGCGGGGCGGTTCACTGCGCGTCCTCCTGGCCGTCGGCGCCGTCGTCCGACGGGACGTCGCCGTCGGTCTCGTCGTGGAGCGGGGTCGGCAGGAGCGGCGGGCGCTCCTGGGACTTCGCCTTCTTCTCGATCTCGATCTCCTTCACCAGCACGCTCGGGGCGACGGCGGAGACCGGCACCCACCCCGATTCGGCGCCGCAGCTGCCGTTGAACACGGCGTCGTCGTCGGCGGCCGCGACCATCTTGGTGATGCTCGCCAGCGGGGTCCCGACGAGGTCGACGCCTCGGACGACCTCGTCGTCGCGGCCGTCGGCGTAGACGCGGACGACGTAGAGCGGGATCACCTTGAACGCCTGCGGACCGCGCCGCTGGGTCGTCGTGAAGCCGCCGGAGATGTCGTGGAAGATCATCCCGTACGGCTTCCCCTGCGTGCGGACCTCCTCGACGAGCATCTCCCTCAGCCGCTCGAACGACACCCGGTCCTTCGCGTCGACGAACAGGTTCCCCTGCCGCGACACCGGCGCGTTGCCGGCGCTGCACCGGCCGTGGCCGTTCGAGTCCGGGAACCCCTCGATCGGGGAGCGGGCCATCAGGAAGTTCTCGAGCACGCCGTCCCGGACGAGCGGCACCGCCTGCGCGGGGACCCCCTCGTCGTCGTACTTGTAATGGCCGTTCAGGTACGTCGCGCCGAACCGGCCTCGGGTCGGGTCGTCCGTGACCGAGAGGAACGGCGGCATGATCTCCGTGCCGACCTTCTTGGTGAACGTCTGCCCCTCGTCGACGTTCTTCTGCCGGTGCCCCTCGATCCGGTGCCCGAAGATCTCGTGGAAGAAGACGCCGCAGGCGCGGTTCATGATGATCGCGGGGCCGGCGTACGGCTCGACCACCGGAGCGTCCTTCAGCCGCTGGAGCCGCTCGGCGAGGTCGCGCACGGCCGCCTCGATCCGCGCGTCGTCCGGCATCGTCTCCTCGGAGGGCCCTTCGAACGAGTCGTAGAGCTGGAGGTCCATCCCGTCGTCCGCCTTCGTCGACGCCTCGATCGAGAGGCGGAAGTGCGTCCGGCCGAAGATCAGCCGCGTCCCCTCGCTGCTGGCGTAGACGCGGTTCTCCGCCTCGGCCCGCAGCGAGACCGAGCTCTCGTGGAGGAAGGGGTATTCCCGGAAGACCGCGGAGAGCCGCCGGAGCCGCTCCTGCCATCGCTCCTCGTCGGCGACCAGGTCGACCATCGGCTCGCGATAGTCGGACGGCGGCTCGATCGAGAAGTCGGGCGACGCGTCCTCCGCCTCGACCTTCACGGCCTCGTTCGTCTTCACCTTGAGGAACCGCTGGAGGGAGTCCTTGAACGCCCGGTCGGTCGCCGACCACGCCGCGGCGCGGATCGCCTCCTCGTCGTCCTCGAGCGGCAGCGTCGCCGACGCCGGGCTCGGGCCGAACTCGAACTCGCCCCGGATCTGGTGGGTCGAGTCGAGCTCGGGCGACCCGATCCGCGCCTCGACGTCGAGCCGGCGGTCGTGCGACCGGTCGCTGCGCAGGAGCGCGCCGTACGCGCCGGCGACCGAGAGCGACTTCGACTCGGTGGCGCGGTACGCGAGGAAGTAGAGCGGGTCCGACTCGACGTTCGCGAGCCCCTCGAACGAGCGCGCGAGCTCTCGCTCGAGCGCCCGGAGCAGGACCGGATCGTCGGCGGGCGCCGCCGCCGCGTCCGCCTCGGCGGAGGCGAGCAGGAGCAGCGCGAGGAGGAACGAGGACATGACGGTCTCCCGAGGAGGTTCTCGGGAGACGATGTTAGGGGTGCGTGCGGTCCGGGAGAGGGTCGAAACGACGCCCTCGTCGCTCAGTGGTCGACCAGCATGCCGTCCGACGAGCCGTCCGGAGTCCGGGTCACCTCCCACCGGTTCCCGTCCGGGTCGACCAGCAGGAAGCTCCGCTCCCCCCAGGGGTGGTCCTTCGGGGGGCCGCCGACCCTGGCGCCGTGCGACTCGAGCAACGGCTCGATCCGGGCGTACGCGGCGTCGACGTCGTCGACGGTCACGCCGAGCGCCACCGTCCCCCGCTCCCCGTCCTCCCGGAAGAACTCCCGCGTCTTCCCGACCACCCGGAACACGGCGATCCGGAACCCGCTCGCGAGCACGACCTCGCCGAACTCGTCGTTCGCGAACTTCGGCGCGAGTCCGAAGGCGGCGCGGAGGAACGCGAGCTGGCGGGGGACGTCGGAGGAGGTGAGGGTGACGTGGGAGCAGGCGCGCATGGGGACCGGGGGGCTGGAGGTCGGGGATCGGGGACCGGGTCGAGGGTACCGCGTTCGAGAGCGCGAGGCCGCGGGGAACGCGACCGTCGCCCGTCCCCGTCCCCTCGCCCCCGGCCGTCCTACCGGAGCGTCGCGACCGCGGCGTTCGTGGTCCCCACCGGGGTCGCTCCGTCCAGCACGATCGCCTGCGCCGCGAAGGTCGCGGGGCCGCCGGGGTTCGTGGCGGGGAGGATGAGGGCGCCCTGGGCGTCGAGGGGGAGGAGGGCCCCGCCGACGAGGGTGCCGAGGTCGACCCCGACCGAGAGCGGGACGAGGCCGGCGTGGACGGTCACGTTCGACGGGAGGGGCTGCGTCGCGACGAGGAGGAACGCCGTCCCGTGCGCGGGGGCGTCGGCGACGTCGAGCGTCAGCGGGCCGGCGGGGATCGGGTTCGCCGGGGTGATCGAGAGCGTCGCCGGGGCGGGCTCGACGACGTTCAGGTCGTTGAACGAGAAGAAGTCGCTGGAGAGGGCGAACACGGCGCCGCCGTCCGCCGGCTGGTACGCGTCGTACGTCGCGTCGCCCGCGCCGGCTGCGAACGCGAGCGTCGTGATCGCGTGGAACGGAGCCTCGGCGCCGACGGTCCGCTTCGGGTTCCCGCCCGCGTCGTACTCGCGCAGCTCGCCGTCGTCCGCGAGGAGGAGGTCTCCTCGGCCGTCGAAGACGAGGTCCGGCACCGCGGTCAGGCCGGTGACGAACGGCGCGCCGTCGGCGACGGTCAGGTGGGAGGGGCCGGTCGCGGCGGCGAGCTTCGCGGCGGGGAACCGGAAGACGGTCTGCGCGCCCGCGGCCGGCGGGAACGACGGGTCGGCGTCGGCGTAGTAGAGGGCGTTCGTCGCGTCGAACGCGATCGGTCCCGACGGTCCCGGCATGTCGAGGATCAGGTCGGTCCCGCCGCTCCCGAGGTCGACGCGGAACACCTGCGTGGTGACGAACGACGGCGACGCGGAGACGTACGCCGCGCCGACCGCGTCGAAGGCGCAGTCGTAGTTGAACGGGATCGTCGCCACGACCGTCGCCGGCGAGCCGTCGAGCGGGACGCGGGTGATCGTGCCGGCGCTCGACTCCCCGAACAGCAGGAACGTGCCGGTCGGGTCGGTGCGGACGAAGCTGCCGAAGACGGCGGCGGCCGGCGCGTGGAGGGTCTGGACGACGGCGCCGGTCGACGGGTCGAGCTCGACGATCGCCTGGCCGTCGAACAGCGCGACGTGGCCGTTCGGGAGGACGTCGAGGCCGCCGGGGAAGGCGCCGGCCGGAGCGGCCGCGACGGCGTGGACGGAGAAGCCGGCCGCGGGGACGACGGCGGCGGCGGCGAACGGGGAGACGAGAGGAAGCAGGGCGGCGGCGACGAGGCCGACGGAACGGAACGGACGGTTCATGCGAGTTTCCGGGAGCGAACGACCGATCGTCGCGCCGCTGCTCCGCGAGCGACGGCGACGAGATCCACGCCCGGCCGGAAGGAGGCGTCCCTCGCGCCCTTCGCGGAGCGCGGTCGCGGATCGTCGTTCGGGCAGGTCTCCTGACTCGCGGCTCGCCGGCGACCTCCGCCTTCCCGGGAGCCCGTGCTCCCAGTGGCGTCGTGGAGGATCGCCTCGCCGCTCACAGTGGCGCGACCGTGCGGGATTCCCACCCGCTTCCCTCCGGCGCCGCGGCGATCGGCCGCGGCCCCGGCCGCCCCCGACGAAGGGACGGGACTCCGAACGAGGCGCGGAGCGTAACGCGCGCCCGGGTCGGGTGCAACCGGGTCGACCGAACCGGTATCCTCGACGTCGTCCGCCGGAGGCCTCCATGTCGATTCGCCCGCTCGTGTTCGCCGTCGTCGCCGTTCTCGCCGGAACCTCGGTCCCCCTCGCCGCGAAGGACCACGAGGAGCGCGCGCCGAGCGCGAGCGACGCCAAGGGGCGCGGCAAGGTGTTCCAGGCGACGACCGCCGGCGGACTCCGGTACGAGTACTTCGTCCCGAAGGCGTACGACCCCGAGCGGGGCGCCGTGCTGACGATCGTCTTCCACGGCTCGAACCTCGACCGCCGGTGGGCGTTCCTGAACCACGAGGCGGGGAAGTTCCGGCCGAACGACATCGTGGTCTCGCCGGACGGCCCGACGCCGAACGGTTCGGGCGGGTTCAACTTCCGCTACGCCGACAAGGACATGCGCGCCGTCGAGGGGCTGCACCAGGAGCTGTCGAACGTCTTCCGCGTCCGGCGGACCCTCCTCTACGGCCACAGCCAGGGGGCGTTCTTCGCGTTCGCGTTCGCGGGCGAGCACCCCGACCTCGTCCACGGCGTCCTCGGCCAGGCGGGCGGGGTCTGGATCGGGACGAAGTCGGGGCCGAAGCACCACGAGCAGGCGGTCGCGATCCTCCACGGCACGGCCGATCCGGTCGTCCCGCTCGCGAACAGCGCCGGCGCCCTGAAGTTCTTCGCCGACGCGCACTACCCGAAGCTCCACTTCCGCACGCTCCGCGACTGGAACCACTGGCCGTCGCCGCCGCAGGCCGCGCAGCTGCTGGCGTGGTGCGACGCGATGACGGACGACGACTTCCGCGGGGTCGCCGCGAGCTTCGACGAGCTGCTCGCGGTGAAGGAGGACGCCGACCTCGTCGCGCGTTACCAGGTCGCCCGGCGGATCCTCGACTGGGGCGGCGGCGACGCGAAGGTCCGCGCGAAGGCGGAGGAGGTGGTCGCCGACATCGACGGGCTCGCCGAGCGGCACGTCGAGGCGATCGAGAAGTCGCGCGGACGGAACAAGGGGGACAAGCTCGAGAAGAAGCCGTGGATCGGCCACGTGCGCCTCTTCCTCGATCAGTTCCGGGGGATCCCGGCCCGAGAGGCGTTCGCGGAGGAGTGGGAGCGGCCGCTGAAGGAGCACCGCGAGAAGGGGAAGGACGCGTTGGAGGAGTACCGGCGGAAGCGCGAGACGAAGCCGGCCGAGGCGTTCGTCGCCGGGGTCGACGCGGTCGCGCGCGGCTTCCTGGCGTCGGAGTACGCCGACAGCGAACTCGTGGAGCAGCTCGAGAGCTGGCGGAAGGACGCCCGGAAGCTGAAGATCTCGCGCAGCGACCAGCGGTACTTCGACAAGACGGTGCCGGTCTTCGTGGAGGCGCGGGAGGCCGGCGCGAAGGCGTTCGACGACGTCGAGTAGGAGCCCGGCGGACGCCATGGACCAGCAGCCGGTATCGGCAACCCGGTACCAGGTCCTCTGCCCGAGCTGTGGGGCCTTCGTTCCCTTCGTCTCCGTTGACGGCGGCATCGAGAAACCGGAGGCGTACCGGGGCACCGCGACCGGCGATCTCTACGTACTGGACGACGAGCTCATCCGATACGGCATCACGACTCGCGAGTCGGCGCTCGCGCCAGCAGTCGCACGTGAGGCCGATGCGGGCGGAGAGCTCGTTCCGGCGGACGACCACATCCGATGCCAGAATTGTCCGTTCACCTTCGCTCTGGGTGACGTCGAGCGGCCTCCACCTGGCTCTCCGGTCGAGGCCTCTGCGTTCCGCCTGTCGAGGGATTGAGGTGCTGCCCGAGGAGCGCCGGCAGCGGACGGCGCGACGCGCCGCCGTCGACGCCCGAAAGACGTCCGGCGGCCGCAGATCGGCCGGTCCGGGTCAGCGGCGGACGGCGACCACGATCATGCGGGGCGAGTCCTCGGCCCGGAACGGCGCGCCCCGGTCGTCCCCCGCGACGCGTTCGACGGAGAGGCCCGCCGCGTCGAGCCACCCGGCGACCTCGTCCTCGGCGAAGACGCGCACGCTCTCGCGGCGGCGCTCGATCCGCCCGTCGGGGTGCGTCACCTCGATCTCCTTCTCGATCCGCCGACGCGCGGGGTCGTGGGTCCGCGTCGCCTCCTCCACGCGGCCGTCGTCGTGGCGGGTGGTCGATCGCGGGACGAGCCGTTCGATCTCGCGGCGCGCGTTCATCAGGTCGAGCGCGTAGCGCCCGCCGGAGCGGAGGACGCGGGCGACCTCGGCGAGGACGGCGCGGTTCTCGTCGTCCGCCTCGAAGTATCCGAACGCGGTGAACATCTGGAAGACGCCGTCGAACGAGGCGTCGGCGAACGGCAGGCGCCGCATGTCGCCGCGGGCGACCGGGAGGCGGCGGCGCGCCTCGCGCAGGAGCGCGGCGGACAGGTCGAGGCCGACGACGCGGGCGCCGGCGGCCCGGGCCGGCGCGGCGTGGCGGCCGGCGCCGCAGCAGAGGTCGAGGACCCGGAGGCCCTCGCCGACGACCGAGGCGTCCGCGAGCCACGCGACCTGCCGCGTCGCCTCCGCGTCGTCCCGGTGCGCGTAGCGTTCGAGGTACGCCTCGTCGAACGCGCCGACGTACCACGGCTCGCCGGCGGCTCCGGCGGGGGGCGGGCGTGGATCGCGTCGCTCGTCGCTCACGGCGGCCCGGTCTAGACGGTCGGGCGCCCGATTGCGAGCCCGCGCCGATAGACTGGTCTCCCATGGATGGCGAGCGAACCCCGAGCGACGTCCCCGACGTCACCCGTCTCCTGGCCGAGTGCCGGGACGGGGCAGACGACGCGCTCGAACGGCTCTTCCCGATCATCTACGACCAGCTCCGCGGGCTCGCCGACAAGCACCTCGCGAAGGAGCGCGGCGACCACACGCTGCAGCCGACGGCGCTCGTCCACGAGGCGTGGATGCGGCTCGTCGACCAACAGAACCGCGACTGGCGGAACCGCTCCCACTTCCTGTGCGTGGCGGCGATGGCGATGCGCCGGATCCTGGTGAACCACGCGGTCGCGAAGAAGGCGCGGAAGCGGGGCGGCACCCGGCGGAAGGTCGAGCTCGACGAGGCGCTCGTCGTCTTCGAGGAGCGGGCCGAGGACCTGGTCGCCCTCGACGAGGCGCTGAAGCGGCTGGAGGAGAAGGACGAGCGGAAGGCGCGCGTGGTCGAGATGCGCTTCTTCGCCGGGCTGGGCGAGCAGGAGATCGCCGAGTCGCTCGGCGTCACGACGCGGACGGTCGAGCGCGACTGGCGGATGGCGCGCGCGTGGCTGAAGGCGCGCCTCGAGGAGCGGACCGGCGAATGACCCGTCCGCGGCTCCTGCTCGACGTCATGGGGACGCTCGTCCACGATCCGTTCCGACGCGAGCTGCCGGCCGCGCTCGGTCTGCCGTTCGACGAGCTGCTGCGGGCGAAGCATCCGACGGCGTGGGCGGAGTTCGAGCGGGGCGAGATCGACGAGGCGACGTTCTTCGACCGGTTCTTCCGCGACGGGAGGCGGTTCGACGGGCCGGGGATGAAGCGGGCGATGGTCGCGGCGTACCGGTGGCTCGACGGCATGGAGGAGCTGGTCCGCGGCCTCGTCGCGACCGGCGCCGAGCTGCACCTGTTCAGCAACTATCCGACGTGGTGGCGTCACGTCGAGGAGCGGGTCGGACTCTCCGAGCACGCGCCGTGGACGTTCGTCTCGTGCGAGCACGGGGTGCGGAAGCCGTCGTCGCGCGCGTTCGAGGCGATCCTCGAGCGGGTCGGGGCGGGGCCCGAGGAGTGCCTGCTGGTCGACGACACGCCCGAGAACTGCGCCGCGGCGCGGCGGCTCGGGCTCGACGCGATCGAGTTCACCGGAGCGTCGCCGCTGCGGACGGCGCTCGCCGAACGCGGAGTCCGGACGTGCTGATCCTCCTCGACATCGACGGCACGATGCTGCTCGCCCGGCCGGCGGGCGTGCCGTCGTTCATCCAGGCGATGTGCGAGACGTTGGAGCAGGAGATCCGGTACGAGGGGCGGCGGTTCTCGGGCGGTCTCGACCCGCTGATCTGGCGCGGCCTCTGCGCGGACCACGGCGTCGAGCGTCCGCACGTCCACCACGACCGGTTCCGCCGCCGCTACGGCGAGCTGCTCGGCGCGGCGCTCGACGCGCAGGGCGGCGCGAGTCCCCTCCCGGGCGTCCACCGGCTGGTCGAGGCGCTCGCCGGCCGGAGCGACGTGACCCTCGGCCTCGTGACCGGGAACTACCCGGAGACGGGTCGCATGAAGATCGCCTCGATCGGGATCGATCCGGACCTCTTCGTGGCGACGGCGTGGGGCGTCGACGCCGCCTCGCGGCGTCTCCTCCCGCGGGTGGCGCTCGACCGGCTCCGCTTCCGGTTCGGCCGGCACGTGTCGCCGGGGGACGCCGTCGTCATCGGCGACACCCCGAAGGACGTCGACTGCGCCCGCTACGCCGGGTGCCGCTCGCTCGCGGTGACGACCGGTCTCTTCGGCCACGACGAACTCCGGGCCGCCGGCGCCGACCGGGTGGTCGACGACCTCGAGGAGACCGACGCGCTGCTCGACTGGCTGCTCGGGAGGAGCGGGGCGGGCGGCTGAGCCGCGCCTCAGCCGCGCTCGAGGCGGCGCGCGTGGCGTTCGAGGCGTTCGGTCAGCTCGCCGAAGTCGATCGGCTTGAGGAGGAGCTCGTCGAAGCCGGCGTCGAGGATCCTCGACTCGGTCCCCGCGTCCCCGAACCCGGTCACCGCGATCCAGCGGGTCCTCTCCAGTCCCTCCGCGCTCCGGAGCTCCCGCACGACGTCGAGGCCGCTCTTGCCGGGGAGGCCGATGTCGAGGAGGACGACGTGGGGGGAGAAGGAGCGCGCCGCCTCGATCGCCTCCTCGCCGTTCGTCGCGACCTCGACGGAGTACGACGCGGCGAGGAGCTCCCGCAGCGCGGAGAGCGAGTCGCGGTGGTCGTCCACGGCGAGGACCCGCAGCGACGGGAGCGGGCGCGGGGCGGCGGGGGCCCGTTCGACCTCGATCCCGCTCTCCGTCGGCGGATCGCACGCCGGGAAGCGGAGCGTGAACGTGCTGCCGCGGCCGGGGCCCTCGCTCTCCACCCGGACCTGGCCGTCGTGCAACGCGGCGAGCCGGTGCACGAGGCTCAGCCCGATGCCGAGCCCGCCGGAGCCGGGGCGCGACTGGAAGAACGGCTCGAAGATGTCCCGCATCTCGATGTCGGTCAGGCCGATCCCCTCGTCGCGGACGATGATCTCCGCCCGCCCGTCGACCTCCCGCGCGGCGACGCGGACGCGGCCGGGCGCGTCGGAGTACCGGGCCGCGTTGACGAGCAGGTTCGACACGATCTGAGCGAACCGGACCGGGTCGGCGCGCACCGCCAGCGACGGCGGCTCGACGGAGACCTCGAGCGTCTGTCCGGCCTCCTCCAGCGTGCTCCTCACGGTCTCGGCGGTCCTCTCCAGGCTCTCCGCGATCGAGAGCGGACGGCGGTCGAGGCGGATCGACCCGCGCTCGATCCGGCCGATGTCGAGGAGGTCGTCGAGGAGCCGCGTCATGTGGCGGGCCTGGCGACGCATCATCGAGCAGACGTCCCGAAGCGCGTCCGAGGTGGCGTGGCGTTCGACGAGGCCGACGCCGTGGACCAGCGCGGCGAGGGGGTTGCGGAGTTCGTGCCCGAGCGTCGAGAGGAACGCGCTCTTCCGCCGGTCCGCCTCGACCAGCCGCGCCTCCATCCGCCGCCGCTCCGTCACCTCCATGATCACGCCGTACATCCGCCGCGCCTTGCCGCGACGGCCGAACGAGAAGCGGCCGCGCGCCTCCGCCCAGACGACCGCGCCGTCCGGACGCACGATGCGGACCTCGCAGTGGTACGGCCGCGCGTGTTCCCGGGCCGCGCGGAACGCCTCCTCCGTCGGGGCGCGGTCGTCCGGGTGCAGCCGCTCGATCCAGGTCGACCACCCGGGCTCGACGTCGCCGGGCTCGTGCCCGAGCAGGCGGAACAGCTCGTCGCTCCAGGTCGTGACGTCGTGGACGAGGTCCCAGTCCCACGCCGCGAGCCCGCCGGCCTCGAGCGCGAGCGACAGCCGCTCGGCCCCGGTCCGAAGCGACTCCGCGTCCTGGTTCCGTTCGAGGGCGCGGCCGACCTGGCTCCCGAGCGTCCGCACGACGTCGAGCGGGAGGTCGGCCGTGGAGATCGGGTCGTACGAGAAGAACTCGAGCACCGCCGCGACCTCGCCCCGGACGATGACCGGGAACCCGAACGCGCCGTGGATCGTGGCGCGCCGGCCGAGGCGGTGGCGCTTGAACGTGCCGTCGCGACGCACGTCGGCGATGCCGACCGGCTCGCGGGTGGACCAGATCGTCCCGATGAACCCTTCCGCCGGGACGAACTCCTTCTTCTCCGTCCGCTCGCGCAGCTCGGCCGTCCGCTCGGGGTCGTCGACGCGCCAGATCCCCGAGGAGCGCATCCGCCGACCGTCGTCCGAGAGGACGTACGCGTGGCCGATCGGCCAGCCGGTGATCTCGCAGACCGCGTCGAGGCTCCCTCGGAGCGCGTCGGGGAACGAGGCGGCCTCGGACGACGTGGCGCGGAAGAGGAGGCTCATCTCGCGCGCGCGGTCGCGGAGCTCGTCCTCGACGCGCGACCGGGCGATCACGTCGGCGAGGATGTTGGCGATCGACTCGACGAAGTGGACGTCGTCCGGCGTGAACTCCCGCCGCTCGCGGCCGTACACCCCGAGCACGCCCCACGGCCGGTCGGGCGGGAGGATCGCCGCGGACATGCCGCTCCGGACCCCCTCGTCGACGAGGAGCTTCGGTCCGCGGAGGCGGCCGAGGTGCGGCGGCGCGCCGACCCGAACGACCTCTCGCGATCGGAAGGCGTGCTCGAGGGCCGAGTCCCCGCCCCCTTCCGCGAGCGGCTGGCCGAGGCGACGCTCGTCCCATCCGACGCCGCTGCGCAGCACGACGCCGCCCTCGTCGTGGACGACCTGGAAGATGCCGACGAGTTCGACGTGGAGTCCGTTGGCGATCCGCGCCACCGCCTCGTCGAGCAGCGCGTCGAGCGAGCGGCGACCGAGCGCCAGCCGGGTGAACTCGGCGACCAGCGCCTGGTGGCTCGCCCGAATCCGGGAGCCCGCCGGGCCTCGATCACGCGCCTCGTTCTCTCGTCCGACCCCGTCGCCCACGGAGAACGACCCCTTGCCCATCGATACCTCGCTCGCTCCCGCACCGGTCGCCGGCAGTCGCACGCGCGGAGCGAGGCTGCATGACGGGACGCGATTCTACCGCGGGTCCGGCGGGGCGGGAATCGGTCCGTCTCGGGCGGGTGAGCGGAACGAGCGGATTCGGGGACGATCGGTTCGTCGCGCCCTCAGGGCGGGTGAGGTCTCGCCGAACCCGGGCGAGCACGCGGAGTCCCGACAGACGAGGGGCGACCGGCCCCGAGGGAGCGCCCTCGGGACCGGTCGCGCGGAGGGTCGGACTCCGGGCCGCGAGAGGCCCGGGCGAAGACGATCAGCCGTCCTCGCCGTCCGATCCGCCCTTCCGGCGGCCGTCGTGCCGGTCGCCGCGCTTCGTCTCGCCTTCGGCGCTCGAGTCGCCGAAGTAGCGGTCGAGCCGGCTCCGATACGACGACTCGTTCCAGGTCTCCGACTCGGGGTCGAACTTCGGCGCCCCCTCGAGCTTCTCGGCGGAGATCGTCAGGCGGCACTGCGCCTCCTCGTCCTCCGTCGCGGCGTGGTGCTCGAGGACGCCGAGCGGCACGCCGACGTCGTCCCCGGAGCCGAGGAGACCGCCCTCGGTCTCGACGATCGCGAAGGCGACCCGACCCGTCGAGCGGTCGATCATCAGGCTCTTCAGCTCGCCGGCGTCCTCGCCGGCCGCGTCCTTCAGCTCGTGGCCGAGGAGCTCGGAGACGCGGACGATCTTGCTCGGCAGGACGTCGGTCCGATCGACCGCGCCGACCGGCGACGCGTCGTAGTGCGAGCGGACGGTGTTCGCGAACGTGACGCTCGTCGCCTCGCTCCAGTCGTCCTCCGCGATCTTCGGGAGCGACTCGAGCTGCGCCTCGGTCGGCGTCCAGCCGACGACGAGCTCGTCCTCGTCCTCGCCGGACGTGATCCGGAGCTCGCGGACCGGCACGGCGAAGAGGCCGTCGTGGTCCTCGCACGACACCAGCGCGAACAGCACGCGCTCTCCGCGCGGGTCGAGCAGGAGCTCCTCGATCGTCCCCTTCGCCTCGCCGTTCGCGTTCACGACGTCGTGGGAGAGGAGCTTCGACGAGCAGACGGAGCCGCCGTGCGAGCCGATCGTCACGGCCGACTCGCCCGGGGACGGCTTGCCGGTCGGCGGCTTCGGAGACACGGGGGACTGGGCGTGGAGGGTCGTCACCGCGAGCGCGCTCGCCAGCGTGACACCGACGGTCGAAGTGAAGTGACGCATGGTCTCGGTCCTTTCTTGCGCTGCTGAAGTGCGTGCGACGAGGGGCGACCCCGACGTGGGGTGAATAGGTTTGCCCCTCGCCGCACGAGCGCCGTCCGTTCAGCAGGCGGCGTGCCACGCGACCCGCGCGCCGTCCTCCCGCCCCGCCGTCGGGGCGCTGCTCGCCGAGGGGAAACGACTTGCGCGAGACCGAGGTCGGATCGTCCACCGTCCGGACCGACGGCGGCGTGCGGGACGCGGCGGGCGTCGTGTAGAAACTGCCGGAGAGCGCGCCTCAGCGGGCCGCGAGCGGAGGATCCAACTCCTCGACGCTCGGTGCTCCGGCGACGCCGGCGGCCGTGTCTCCGGAGGGGCCCGTCGCGTCGGCGAGGAGCGCGAGCGCGGCGCCGATCCGGAGCGAGACGCTCGCGCGCTCCTCGAACACGAACGTCGCCACGCCGATCACGCGCCCACGTTCGTCGAGCACGGGCCCTCCCGAGTTCCCGGACATCATCGGGATGGTCGTGTGGATCTGCTCCCCGACGCGCCGGACCACTCCGGTCGCGAACGACGGCTCGGCGTTCCGGTCGAGACCTCGGCCGCCCCGGGGGAAACCGATCGTGAGGACCGGATCGAGGCGGCGGGTCGGCGGGGCGGAGTCGTCCGCGACGCAGGGGAGGGGGACGAACGTCCCCTCGCCCTCGAGACGGAGGACGACGAGATCGTTCTCCCCGAGGCGGTGGACGTCGTGGCGGATCGGCAGGCCGCCGAGATCCGAGGTCCGGGTCTCGAAGTCGTCCGGCGCCCGGGCGGAGACGACCAGTCGGCGTCGGGCCTCGGGACGGTTCGAATAGGCGTCGCCCGGATCCGCGACCCCCTCCGCGTCGAGGCAGGGAGCGCCCGCCGGCCAGGCGTGGAGCTCCGTCGACGCCTCGACGACCTCCGCCTCCCCCCAGGCGACGAGCGCCATGAGCTCCGGGTCGAACTTCCACGGCTCGACGAGGTGCTTGTTCGTCACGAGGTGCCCCTCGCCCGTCACGCAGAACGCGGTCCCCCAGGCGGTCGCGCGCCGGTCCCGCCAAACGTCGGAGCGGTCGCGGACCCGGTAGGCGTACGAGCAGCGGAGGAGGTAGATCGAGCGTTCGGTCCCCCGGGCGACCGGGCGGAGGGGCGAGGCGAGGTCGGCGTGCTCCAGTCGGAGCTCCAGCGCCGCGACGCGCTCCTCGAGGGCGCGCTCGCGGTCTCGCGCGTCGCGCCGGGCGGATTCGAGTTGCTCGCGCAGCCGGACCTCGATCGCCGGGGTCGAGCGCGCGGAGTCGTCGTCGGCCCCGATCTCGCGCGAGGAGCCGAGAGCGGCGACGAGCGCGGTGCCGGCGACGACGGCGACGAGGGCCGGCCCGAGGACTCGGCTCGAGGATCGAACTCCGGATTCGGCGCGCGCGGCGCGGCCGGAACGGACTCGCGGCATGGTCGGCCCCCCGGGCGGTGCCGCCGAGATGGCGACGGCGGCTCCGCCGCTTCCGCCCGTCTCTCGTCGACGTTCGGGGCCGGGGACCTGGAGCCGGGACGCCTCGCCCGGCGCCGCCCCCCTCGGAGCCGTGAGGATCTTGTAGGCGATTCGCCCGCGTTCCTCCTCGGCTTCGGAGGGAGGACCCTCGAGGAGGCGAGCGGGGGCTCCAGGTCTGAAACGCGGGGTGCGAGACGAGCGCGGGGCCCGAACCCGAGGGTCCGGACCCCGCGACGGGTCGGCGGCGAGGCGCGCCGACCGGGGGCGCGTCCGTCAGTGGATGAGCATCTGGAGCGCGTTCGTCCCCGCGATGCCGTCCTGCGCGCCGGCGTCGGCGTACAGGACCTGCAGGTAGGCGTTGATCCCGAGGCCGCCCGGGACGTTCGCCGGGATCACCAGCGGCAGCGTGAACGCGCCGTTCCCCGGCCCGACGCCGGTGAGCGGGAAGACGATCGGCTGCGGGAGGATCGGCAGGATGTGGAGCGAGCAGGTCGGGACGAGCGGGGCGCTGGTCGTGCCGAGCCCGATGAACATGTTCGCGACCGCGCCGCCGAGACCGTTCTCGACGTCGAGGGTCACCGCGCCGCCCGGCGTCGGGCAGCCCGACCCGTGCAGCGCCGGCGCGAGGTCGCCCGAGCCGAGGCACGGAGCGCCGAACTCGAACATCCCGCCGGCCGTGGCCGACGTCACCGTGAGCGCGATCCCCGCCGGGAAGATGACCGCCGCGGCGTCGCCGTTCTGGGCGGTGTGGGCGAGCTTCATCCCGCTCGGCGCGGTCGTCGCGAAGATCCCCTGCGCCGAGCCGGTCAGCGAGATGCTGGCCGTGCCGGCGCCGATGCAGCGGAGCCGAACCTTCACCATCTCCGACGCGGTCGAGAGGCCCTGGGTGAAGTCGGTCGCGTAGCCGTGGATCCCGGACATGCCGGTGTCCCCGTCCGTGCCGAGCTTCGTCTGGAGCGACGCGCGGGTGGTCTGGAACGCGCCGAGCGCCTCGACGGACTCGACCTTCACCACGCCGGTGCTGCCGGTGAAGAGGTCGTGGAAGAACTGCTGGACGCCGTTCTCCTGGCCGGCGGTCGTGTTCGGCGCGCCGGTGACCTGGCACGAGAAGACGACGTCGACGGCGTCGTTGATCCGGAGCGCGTTGAGCGGCGCGCAGTCGCTCGTCGCGTTCGCGGTGATCGTGACCACGCCCTGGGTCTGGCCGAGGAAGACCCCGACCGGCGACGGGCCGGTGGCGTCGTAGTCGAGCCCCTGGATCAGGCCGGTGGTGTCGCCCTGGGACGTGAGGCACCACTGGAGGTCGTTCGGGTCGAAGCCGTTCTGGTTGTCGATGTCGAGGTCCCAGGGGCGGACCTCCACCGCCGGGTCGAGGCCGTTCTGCGGGCCGCCCGGGAGACCGTTCGGGTAGAGGAAGTCGGCGTCGCCGAAGACCTGGCCCATCAGCTTCGCGTCGTCGTCGTCCGCGTCGCCGTCCCGGTCGAAGTCACCGACGATGAACGGGACCTGGAGCGGGTTCGGGATGCCCGGCAGGAGCTGGTACGACTCGGCGACGAACTGGAAGTCGGCTCCCTGGCCGTCCGCGAGCCACGACGGGACGTGGGTCGTGTACGGCTGCGGCGCCTCCGCGATGTCGTTCGCGTCGGTGAGCGCGTCGGTCAGGTAGTAGAAGAACGGCGCGTTGCCGAACCCCTGCGTGCCGAGCGTCGTCTCGCCGCGGATCCACTGCTCGGTCGCGGTGTCCTGCCAGTTGTTCCCGTTCGCCATCTCGCCGGTCGCGCCGGGCGCCGGGGTCCAGCCCGGGCCGTTCCGCCGGTAGTCGACGCGGGTCAGCGCGTCCGGGTTGAAGCCGGACGGGTCGTCGAGGGCGTGCACCCGCCGCTCCTTCCCGGGGAGGGTGGTCCCGCCGACGTCGACGAGCCGCGGGTCGACGTCGTACTCCCACCCCTGGTCGTGCTCGAAGCTCACCTCGTCGACGATCTCGAGGTCGTCGAGCGTGGTCGGAGTCTGGAGCCCGACGAGGTCGAGCGTCGGGAGGCCCTGGTTCGACACGGCGCCGCCGTCGTCGAGCGAGCCGTCCCCGAGCTGGTCCTTCATCATCCCGTCGTCCGGATCGACCACCGGGGTGATCAGCTCGGCGTCGAGGTCGATGTCCTTCCCCCAGCGGAGGCCGCCCGCGTTGAACGGGTCGGCGGGCGTGGTGCCCGGTCGGTTCCGCACCAGCAGCAGGGTGCCGGAGCCGTCGTTCTGGAGCATCCCGACCGTGTCGAGGAAGCCGTTCCAGAGGAAGTGCCAGTCGAAGTAGTTGGTGTCGGCCGGGAGGACGTGATCGAACGACGTCCCGGTACCGATGACGAGGAACCCGTTCGGGCCGAGGGTCAGGCCGTCGAGCGCGAAGAACTCGTCGATCTCCGCCGGCTCCTCGCCGTTCGGACCGACCAGCGTCTGCAGGTCGTTGGTGACCGATCCGAGCGGCCAGTACTTGATCTGGCAGCCGCTGATGTAGCAGAGGGCATATCCGTCGAGCTTCATGTTCGGCGCGCCGCGGAGCTCGATGTACTCCTCCAGCGAGTCGAACCCGGCGAACGGGTTGATGAAGACCTCGGAAATGTGAATCTGCGCGCTCGCGAACGGCGCGAGCAGGACGGACGAGAGCAGCGCTCCGCGGAGTCTCCGCATGTCGAGTTCCTTCGTGACTTGGGGATGAGGTGGAGGCCGGTGGGTCCCGGTCCATCGGGAACGACCCCGGTTGGGGCGGCACGCTAGGCGCGGTCTCGAAACGCCGGGTTGGGACCGGATCAACCGGGCGTCAAGCGATCTTCACGAAGCGTTGATCTCGTGTCGGGCTCCGCCTCACGCGCTTCGGCGAGACTCTCCCGAGCAAGCGATCGGGAGAAGGGTCGGCGAGGGATCGACCCTACTTGCTCGTCCACATCCACACGGAGACACCCCCCAAATGAAGCAGCTTCTCAGCGCCCTCGTCGTGCTCGGGGCCACGGCCCCGGCGTTCGCCCAGGGTCAGATGGTCATCACCGAGCTGACGTATCAGTCCCAGACCGGCGGCATCGAGTTCGTCGAGTTCACGAACATCGGGAACGCCCCGGTCGACATGACCGGGTGGAGCTACGACGACGACAGCTTCACCGCCGGCACGATCGACCTCTCGGCCTTCGGCGTCGTCCAGGCGGGCGAGTCGGTCGTCCTCTGCGAGGATCCGGCGAACGACTTCCGCCTCATCTGGGGCCTCCCGTCGTCGGTCAAGGTCATCGGCGGCAACAGCGCCAACCTCGGTCGGAACGACGGCGTCGGCCTGTACGACGCGACGCTCACCGAGGTCGATCGGATCGACTTCGGCGACGAGGACTTCCCGAGCACCCCGCGCTGCCGCGACGCGACGGTCTGGCCGTACGCGGAGGCCGTGGGACAGGACAACATGTACGGCTGGGCGCAGTCGTCGGTCGGCGACGCGCAGGGTTCGTACCAGATCCCGTTCCCGCCGATCGAGGACGTCGGGAACCCGGGCTCGTTCACGCTCGTCAGCGCCGGCGACGACCTGATCTACCTGAACGAGCTGTACGTCAATATGTCGGGGACCGACAACGAGTTCTTCGAGATTCGCGGCGTGCCGGGCACGTCGACGAACAACCTCATGCTCCTCGTCGTCGAGAGCGACTCGAGCTCCGCCACCGGCACGCTCGACCTGGTCCAGGACCTGAGCGGCTTCACGTTCAACGCGAACGGTCTCTTCACGATCGGGGACGCGCCGGTCGCGAACCTCGACGCCGCCAAGGGGGGGCAGGACTTCGAGAACAGCTCGGCCACCTGCTACCTGATCCGCGCGACGGACCCGGTCGCCGTCGCCGCTCTCCAGGGGACCGACGTCTCGACCGGCGCCGACACGACCCTGATCCCGACCCTCGGCACGCTGATCGACCTCATCGCGGTGATGGACGGCGGCGTCGAGACCGCGGGCGACGTCGCCTTCGACGGCGCGATCGTGCGCGGCCCGGACGGCGCCAGCTTCATGCCGGGCGGCGTCTTCCGCGACCCGACGTTCTACGGCGACTGGTGCGACGGCTTCCTCGACTTCGACCCGGTCGGGAACGCCCAGCCGAACACGCCGGGCGCGCACAACCCGGATTGCTTCATCGAGAACTACGGGGCCGGCTGCGTCGGTTCGAACGGCATCGTGCCGCGCCTCCAGGAGTCGGGTGAGAACATGGCCGGCACGACCGCCGACGTCGGCGTCTACAACGGCATCCCGAACGAGATGGGCATCTTCATCATCTCCCTCGACGCCGACGAGCAGCCGTTCGGCTCGTGCGACCTCCTGGTCTCGCTGCCGGGCGCGCTGGTGCCGTTCGTCCTCGACGGCAACGGCCACTGGCAGGTGAGCGCGACGGTGCCGACGCTCGCCGACGACACCGAGTTCTTCTGCCAGGCGTTCCTGAGCGACCCGGGGAGCGCGGAGGGCGCGACGTCGACCAACGCCGTCGTGTTCGAGGTCCTCCAGCCCTGAGCCTCCCCGTTCGCCGGATGCTCCCCGTCCGACGGACGAGGAACCTGATCGCCTCGCTCGCCGCCGTCCTCTCGACGGCGGCGGGCGAGGCGTCTTCGTCGCCGCTCCTGTCACGGCTCGCGACCGTCCCGGTCGACGGGGCGGAGATCGTCGCGTACGACCCGGCCACGAACTGCGCCTTCGTGACGTCGGGGGCGAAGGTGGTCACGGTCCACCTCGGCGCGGGGGACGACCCGGTGGTCGTCCGGGAGTCGGACCTGAGGGACCTCGTCCCGGGCGCCGGAGAGGTCTCGCACGTCGCCGTCGACCCTGCGGGGCGGGGGTTCCTCGCGGTGACGGTCCTCCCGATCCTCCGGGCGCACGAACCGGGTCGGGTGGTGTTCCTGTCGACCCGGACCGGCCGGCCGCTCGGCTCGGTCCCCGTCGGCCACAACCCGGACGCCTGCGCGTTCGACGCCGAGGGAGCGCGCCTCGTCGTGGCGAACGAAGGGGAGCCGGCCACGATCGGCGGCGTCGTGATCGATCCGCCCGGCTCGGTCTCGGTGGTCCGTCTCGACCGGGTCCGCGACGCGCGCGGGCTCGCCGCCCTCGACGCGGCGTCGGTGGTGACCCTCTACCCCGCCTTCTCCGCGCCGCCGACCGGCGTGCGGATCCACCCGCGGAACGCCGCCTCCCCGTCGCTCGACCTCGAGCCGGAGTCGATCGCGATCCTCGGCGACGAGGCGTTCGTCACGTGTCAGGAGAACGACGCGATCCTCCGCGTCGACCTGAGGGTCCCCGCGATCACCGCGCTGGCGGGGCTCGGTCGCGTCGAGCGGACGGTCGACGCCCGGGCCGACGGCTCGATCGAGATCGACGACGTGCGCCCGGCGCTCGCGATGCCGGACCAGATCGCCGCGTTCCGCCATCGCGACGGCCGCGCGTTCCTCCTGACCGCCGACGAAGGGGACGCCCGCGGCGTGATCGGGAAGGACCGGACCCCGCTAGCGGACGTGCGCCGCCCGGCGAAGAGGGAGGCGCTGGTCTGCGGGTTCTCCCCCGCGCCGGCGCCGCTCACCGGGGCGAGGAGCGTCAGCGTGCTCGACGCCGCGACCCTCGTCCGGGTGGCGGACACCGGGGACCGGTTCGAGCGGGAGACGGCGGCCCGGATGCCCGCCTGGTTCAACGCCGACGTGGTCGGGGCGAAGGTCGAGCCGGACGCGCGCTCGAGGTCGCGCGGGCCCGAGCCGGAGGGGCTCGCCGTCGGCGTGGTCGCCGGCCGGAGGTACGCCTTCTGCACCCTCGAGCGCCCCGGCGCCATCGCGGTCCTCGACCTCGAGGAGCCGACCGCGCCGACCCTCGTCGAGCTCCTCCCGACCGCTCCCGACGGCGACCTCGGGCCGGAGGGCGTCTGCTTCGTCCGCCCCGACGACACGCCGACCGGGGCGGCCTGGCTCATCGTCGGGTTCGAGGGGTCGGGGACCGTGGCCGTCCTTCGGGTCGGGACGACGTTGCTGCGTTGACGGCGGAGTCCCTAAGCTGGGACTCCATGGCATCTCCTCACGTCGTGGACGTCACCGACGCCGAATTCATGTCGGTCGTCGTCGAAGGTTCGCAGGACCGGCCGGTCCTCGTCGATTTCTGGGCCGAGTGGTGCGGGCCGTGCAAACAGCTCGGGCCCGTGCTGGAGCAGATCGTCGACGAGCTCGACGGTCGGGTCCTGCTCGCCAAGG